>JBGAQN010000032.1:0-26496 GCA_044220725.1 Dermatophilaceae bacterium | reverse complement strand
GAGCATGGCATGCGCAAGGTGATGCGCAAGGCGCTGGAGGGCGTCGACGAGGGGACCCACCTGCACGTGAGCTTTGATGTCGACTTCCTCGACCCGGCGATCGCGCCGGGCGTCGGGACGACCGTGCAGGGCGGCCCGACCTATCGCGAAGCGCAGTTGGTCATGGAGATGATCGCCGACACCGGGCGGCTGGGGTCGCTGGACGTCATGGAGCTCAACCCGGCCAAGGACCACGCCAACCGGACCGCCGAGGTGGCCACGGACCTCATCGACTCCATGTTCGGCAAGAGCACGTTGCTGCGGCTCAAGGGCACCCCGGCCGGCTGACGCCCAGACCTTTCGAGGGGGTGGCCGCGCGACTCCCGCGGGTCGCCGATGCCCCGATGGTCGGGGCCAGCGGCCAGTGCCGCTGTGGTCCGGATCCGATTCGGGGTATGCCGCGCCCGCGTGCTAACGTTGCCGGTCGCGAGGCACCCCCGGCGGGGATGCTCAGCACACCCGTCCGGGTGGCGGAATGGCAGACGCGCTAGCTTGAGGTGCTAGTGCCCTTAACGGGCGTGGGGGTTCAAGTCCCCCTCCGGACACGCATGTGATGTCTTAGGACATCGGCAACAGCCCGAACCCCTCAGGGTTCGGGCTGTTGCCCTTCTTGGGGTTTGGCGCAGGCGGCGGGCCGAGCGTGGGTTGGCGGACCTGTGTGCCCGCTGGGCTGCAAGGTGCACCGCGTCGACGTCAAGCCACGCGGCAGTAATGCCTTGTACATCAGTCGTACAAAACTACTATGACTGGTATGCCTAGCATAAACGGGAGAAGTGACCCTGTCGGGCCACCCAAGCAGACGCCGGTCCGGGTGGCACGGGCGGCCAGCGAGATCGGCTCCCATCTCGCCGACTGGCGGCGGATGCAGAACCTCACCGCTGTCCAGGTCGCCGAGCGTGCCGACATCTCCCGAGACACCTTGCGCCGCCTGGAGCACGGCGACCCCGGCGTGTCCCTAGGCACCGTCCTCGGGGTGGCTCGGGCTCTGGGCGCCTTGGATCGCGTCGTCGAAGCCCTCGACCCCTACCAGACGGACCTCGGTCGGGCTCGTGCCGCTTCTGCGCTTCCCAAGCGGGTGCGCCATTGACCGAGTTACGGATCCACGTCGACATCGCAGGTCGAGCTCTCTCGGCGGGCACGGCCTATGTCAGCGTGCGGCGCGGACGGGTGAGCACCACGTTCACCTACGACGCGGCATACCTGAGCAACCCTGCCGGGTACGACCTGGAGCCGGGCCTACCTCGGCACTCGGGGCAGCACTACGTCGAGGGCCTGCCCGGGTCGTTCGCCGACGGCGCCCCGGATCGGTGGGGACGCAACCTCATCGACCGCAGACGCCGGGCAGCCGAACGAGACTTGGCGCAGCGCCTGCCGGGGCTCACGGACGCCGACTACCTCATCGGTGTCAGCGACGTGAGCCGACAGGGCAACCTGCGGTTCACGATGGGAGACGGCCCCTTCCTCGACCCGCATGATGGCGTGCCTCCGCTGGTGTCGCTGCCGCACCTGCTTGCATCCGCCGATGCGGTGGCAGACCGATCCCACGGCGACGATCTCGCCGCCGTCAAGGCGTTGCTGGACGCGGGTTCGGGGTCGCTCGGTGGGGCACGCCCGAAGGCGTCGGTCCGCGACCACAACGGCCGCCTACTCATCGCCAAGTTCCCGCATGCGCACGACGAGTGGGACGTCATGGCGTGGGAGAAGACGATGCTCGACCTGGCGCACTCCGCGGGGCTTGGCGTCCCGGCCAACCGCCTGACCAAGGTCGGTCCGCGCAGCGTTCTGTTGCTGGAGCGGTTCGATCGCCATGCCAATGGTGATCGCCTCGGCTACATCAGCGCCATGACGATGATTGGCTCTCGCGACGGCGACGAGAGGGACTACGGCGACATTGCCGAGGTCCTTCCCGAGTCCGGTGCAGCGGTGCCTGACGACTTGCGCGAGCTCTTCAGCCGGGTCGTGTTCAACGTGGCGGTGCACAACACGGACGACCATCTGCGCAATCACGGGTTCCTGCACCAGCGAGGCGGATGGGTGCTCAGCCCCATGTTCGACGTGAACCCCAACCCGGACCTGGGTCAAGGACGCATGACAAGCATCCTCGGTGCCGCAGCCGCCGACGAGGAAGCCGAAGCGCTCGTCGCCTTCGCATCGGTATGCCGCGTGAGCCGGACCCAGGCCCTGCCTATCATCCGGCGAGTCGCCTCCGCAGTCGGGCGATGGCGGGGCGCCGCCGAGGCCAACGGCATACCACCAAGGGAGATCGCCATCTTCGCGGACGCCATGACCAGCCAACGACAGGCGCTGGAGCACCTAGTCGGCAAGTGAGTCGCTAGGGCACGTGAAGGTCCGGAGGCCACTCGATCGCGCTGGCCGACCGACCCGTCAGGAGCTACGCAGCCGGAGGTCGTCATGCCACGTCGTGCAGGGACCGCACTTTCGGAGTTCCGGAAGCGCGCTCCAGCGCAAGGTCGTGAGCGGTCTGCATAGCCAGCCACGCCCGTGCCGTCCCGGCTCCCGCCTGCTCCAGACGGACGGCGAGGTTGGGGCTGATCCGGGCGTGTCCGTGCAGGACCCGGCTCAGCGAGACCCGAGAGATGCCCCAGCGGGCAGCCGCGTCACCGACCCCGAGCCCGAGATCGGCCAAGACATCTTCACGCAAGATCTCGCCGGGGTGCACCGGCGTCTTCATCGCCATCTCTTCACCTCCTGATCAGTGGTAGTCCCGATAGCCGACCAGCTCGACATCGGTCTCGACGAAACGAAACGTCACCCGCCAGTTGCCGTTCACCCAGATGGACCAATGCCCAGCCAGGTCGCCTTTGAGCGGATGAGTGCGGAACGAGGGGATGGCCAAGTCGTAGCGCTACGTCTGCTTGCCCAACCCGTGCTGGATCTGCGCCCACCGCGTTACGGTGAGGCATGACGAGCAGCGAGGCGAGCGGCATACGGCCCGAGGACGAGGTGACCCGGCTGTGTGCCGAGCTCATCCGTATCCCGTCGGTCAACGCCGGCGACAACCACGGGCCGGGGGAGCGGGCCGCCGCCGAATGGGTCATGGAGCAACTACACGAGGTGGGCGTGGACCCCGTCCTCGTCGAGAGCAGTCCGGGCCGCGCGAGCGTCATGGTGCGCATCGAGGGTGCCGATCCGACCCTTCCGGGCCTGGTCGTCCACGGTCACACCGACGTCGTCCCGGCCAACGCGGCCGACTGGCAGGTCGACCCGTTCGGCGCCGAAGAGCGCGACGGATGCCTCTGGGGTCGCGGCGCGGTCGACATGAAGGACATGGACGCGATGATCCTCGCGTCGGTCCGCGACCTGGCCCGCACCGGAGCCAAGCCCGCCCGGACGACGACGTTCGTCTTCTTCGCCGACGAGGAGGCCGGCGGGGTCTACGGCAGCCATTGGGTCACCACCCATCACCCCGACTGGTTCGAGGGGGCGAGCGAGGCGATCAGCGAGGTCGGCGGCTTCAGTGTGACTGTGCCGGCACGGCATACGGGAGCGCCCACCCGCGCCTACCTCCTGCAGACGGCCGAGAAGGGGATCGCCTGGCTGCGGCTACACGCCCACGGGCGCGCGGGCCACGGGTCGGTTCCCAACGACGCCAACGCCGTTGTGCGCCTGGCCCAAGCGCTCGCGCGGATCGACGCGCACGTCTGGCCCCGCGAATACGTCGCCTCAGTCCGCGGGCTCCTGGATGGCCTGTCGGAACTCACCGGCATTCCGTATGCCGCCCACGACCCCTCCGTGCTCCCCGCCGACCTGCTGCGAACCCTCGGGGGCGCACAGGGATTCGTCCTCGGTACCCTGCGTGACACGGCCCAGCCGACGATGCTCACCAGTGGCTACAAGCACAACGTCATCCCGCAGACCGCGACGGCCGCGCTCGATTGCCGGTTCCTCCCCGGGCACGAGGAGTCGCTCATGGCGACGATCCGCGAGCTGGCGGGGGAACACGTCGAGGTCGAAGTGATGCACCGGGACACGGCCCTGGACGCGCCGTTCACCGGCTCACTCGTCGAGGCGATGAAGCTGGCACTGCGCGCCGAAGACCCAGACGCTCATGTCCTGCCCTACTGCCTGTCCGGAGGGACCGACAACAAGGCCCTGTCCCGGTTGGGGATCACCGGCTACGGCTTCGCGCCGCTGCGGCTGCCGCCGGAGCTGGACTTCGTGTCGATGTTCCACGGGATCGACGAGCGCGTGCCCGTCGAGTCGCTGCGCTTCGGTGCCCGGGTGCTGCGCCGGTTCCTGGACCTGGCCTGAGGCCGGTCACGCCTCGGTGGCCGAATCGTTACGCTGACCCGCTACCGTCAGAGCATGACCGCCGACCCGCGTGCCGCACTCGCCCTGCTTGTTTCTGCGCTGGAGCGCCACCTGGAGGTCGCCACCACTCGCCGCGACCCGGACGACCCTGCGGTCATCGGCGCGGCCGAAGCGCTGGCCGAGGCATTCGACAACTACGACGAGACCCTTTTCGCAGCCACCGAGGTCGCCACCCCGTTGGCGGTCTATGGCGACATGGACGACGAGGATGACGACGACTACGACGATGACGACGAGGTCGACCCCCGCACCGCGGTCGACGCGGAGTCGGCCGTCTATGCCGGGCTGGACGACGAGGCTGTCGACTTCGATGAGGATGACGAAGACGACGATGATGACGACGATGATGACGAAGACGACCGCGCCTGACGGCTGGGCCACCAACGCCAGCTGACCGGCGGCCAGGGAGTCGGTCAGGCGGACACGTCGTCGAGGGCGTCGCGGACCGGCCCGGGCAGGTCCAGTGACTCGCTGCCCAACGCCGCCTGCAACTGCGTGACGGTGCGCGCGCCGACGATGACCGACGAGACCCCCGGGGTGTCCCGCGCCCAGGTCAGTGCGACCTGCGCGGGCGGCACGTCCAGCCCGCGGGCTGCGGTCACGACGGCCTCGGTAATCGCGACCGCCCGCTCGTCGAGGTAACGGTCGAGGAACCGCGGGAACACTCGCGAGGCGGCCCGGGACTGCGGCGGTATGCCGCCGCGGTACTTCCCGGTGAGGATGCCCCGTCCCAGCGGGGCCCAGGACAACACCCCGAAACCTAGGGCCTGCGCTGCTGGGAGCACCTCATGCTCGGCGTCCCGATGCAGAAGCGAGTGCTCGATCTCGTTGGCCACCAACGGGATCCGGGCGGCCTCCAGCACGGAGAAGGCCCGCGCGGTCTGCCACCCGGAGTAGTTCGAGACCCCGACATAGCGAGCGCGACCGGACGACACGGCATACTCCAAGGCTCCGAGCGTCTCCGCGAGGGGGACGTCGTCGCTCCACGTGTGGGCCAGCCACACGTCCAGGTGATCGGTGCCCAAGCGAGCCAGCGACTCGTCGAGGTCGCGCAGCAGCGCGCGGCGTGAGACGTCGACGACGCGGCCGTCCGGCCCTCGGCGGATACCTGCCTTGGACACGATGACGACCTCGTCACGGGCGACAACGCCGCCCGTCAGCAGACGTCCGAGGATCGTCTCGGCCGCCCCTTCGCCGTAACCGCGGGCCGTGTCGATGAGCGTCCCACCGGCAGCGGTGAAGGCGGACACCTGGTCGCGGGCGCCCTCCTCGTCGACCTCCAGGCCCCACGTGAGGGTGCCCAGGCCCAGGCGCGAGACGGTCAGCCCGCTGCGGCCCAGGTGTCGCGAAAGCATGGGGTCCAACCTATCCGCCGGACCCTGGACACCCCGGGTCAGCCGCGCCGCTAGCCTGACGGCGTGACCCACTCGATGCGGCTCGGCCTCAACCTCGGCTATTGGGGCGCGGGAAACGACAAGTTCAACGTCACCCTTGCCGAAGAAGCCGACCGGCTCGGCTACTCGGTGGTCTGGGTGGCCGAGGCCTATGGCTCGGACGCCCCCACCGTGCTCTCCTTCATCGGTGCACGCACCGAGCAGATCCACCTCGGCGCCGCCGTCATGCAGATCCCCGCGCGGACGCCGGCGATGACCGCGATGACCGCCGCCACCTTGGACTCGCTCTCGGGCGGCCGGTTCCGCTTGGGGCTCGGCGTCAGCGGCCCGCAGGTGAGCGAGGGCTGGCACGGCGTCCGGTTCGACGCGCCGCTGGCCCGGACTCGCGAATACGTCGACATTGTGCGGATGGCGCTGCGCCGCGAGGTCGTCGCCTACGACGGTCGCCACTTCACCCTCCCGCTGCCCGACGGTCCGGGCAAGGCACTCAAGCTCGGGGTCCGGCCGATGCGCGAGGACCAGATCCCCGTCTATCTCGCGGCCGTCGGGCCTAAGAACCTCGAGCTCACCGGGGAGATCGCCGACGGGTGGTTGGCGATCTTCTACGCGCCGGAGTTCGCGGGGGAGCTGGTGGGGTCGATCGAGACCGGCGCGCGTCGGGCGGGGAAGGGCTCGCAGGGCGGGTCACCGCTCGCCGGTTTCGACATCGTGCCGACCGTCCCCGTCGTCGTCACGGACGACCTGGACTACGCGTATGCCGCGGTGTCCGGCTACGCCGCCCTCTACATCGGGGGCATGGGCTCTCGGGAGAAGAACTTCTACAACCAGCTCGCCTGCCGGATGGGGTTCGAAAAGGAGGCCAAGCTCATCCAGGACCTCTACCTCGACGGTCGGGCTCGGGATGCTGCGGCGGCGGTTCCCCGGGAGTTCCTCGACTCGACCAGCCTGCTCGGTCCGCGCGAGCGGATCCGGGACCGGTTGGCGGCATACGTGGAGGCGGGGGTGACCACGCTGTCGGTGGCGCCCTACGGGCCGTCGATGGAGCACCGGCGCGCCATCGTGCGGACGATGGCCGAGGTGGCGGATGAGGCGGGTCTAGGCTGACGCCTCGTGTCAGACCTCAGCTATCTCCAGTCCCTCATCCTCGGCGTCGTCGAGGGTCTCACCGAGTTCCTGCCGGTGTCTTCGACCGGGCACCTCACGGTGACGGAGAAGCTCCTCGGGCTGGATGTCGCGGACGAGGCGGTCACGGCATACACGGCGATCATCCAGCTGGGCGCGATCGCGGCGACCTTCGTCTACTTCTGGCGGGACATCGTCCGCCTGGTCCGCGCGTGGGTGGGCGGGCTGACCCGACCGGACGGGCGGGCGCACCCGGACTACTCGCTGGCGTGGGCGGTCATCGTGGGCTCGATCCCGGTGGCGCTGGTCGGGTTCGCGCTGCGCAAGGTGATCGCCGGGCCGCTGCGTAGCCTCTGGGTCGTCGCGGGGGCGCTCATCGTGTGGAGCGCGGTCATGTGGCTGGCTGAGACCCGGCACGCCAAGCTGGTCCGGGAAGGCGCCGAGCGCGGCGAGTCGAGTGTGACGATGCGCGACGGGCTGGTCATCGGGCTGGTGCAATGCTTCTCGCTCGTGCCAGGGGTGAGCCGGTCCGGGGCGACGATCTCGGCGGGGCTGTTCCGGGGGATCGACCGAGTGACGGCGACCCGGTTGTCCTTCTTCCTGGCGATCCCGGCGCTGACCGCCGCCGGGCTGTTCGAGGCGGCGACGGTGGACCTTGGCGGGTTGGGGCTTGGGCAAATGGCGCTGGGTGTCGTCGTGGCGTTCGGGGTCGCCTATGCGTCGATCGCGTGGCTGTTGAAGTTCGTGGCCGGGCACAAACTGACGGCTTTCGTGTTGTATCGCGTGGTGCTGGGTCTAGCGATCGCGGCCGCTGTCGGCGCGGGGGCCCTCTCCGCAACCTGAGCCGGAGCTGTTCAGAGCCAGTCGTGCTTGCGGAAGAAGACGAACAGGCTCCCACTCACGGCAAACATCAAGGCGACAACAGCGAAGTAGCCCCAGTAGAACTCGTTGCCCCCGATGTTGACCGACGCCTCCAACTCCGGCAGGAACTTGAAGTTCATGCCGTAGACGCCGGCGATCATCGTCGGGACGGCCGCCATCGCGACCCACGCCGAGATACGCCGCATGTCGGCGTTCTGCTGGACGGTCACCTTCGTGAGGTGCGCGCTGAGAATTTCGGAGAGCAGCCGGTCGTAGGACTCGACGTGGTCATTGGTGCGGGCCAGGTGGTCCTCGACGTCGCGGAAGAAGGGCAGGACCTTCTTCTCACCCTTGCCGACATAGTTGAGGAACGGGAAGCGCCGCAGCGCCTCGGCGAGCGGGAACGCCGCCCGGCGGAACTCAAGCACCTCACGCTTGAGTCGATAGATCGCGCTGGAGTCCAGGTCGGTGTGCTCCCCGAACACCTGGTGCTCGATCTCGGTGAGGTCCTCGGCGATGTAACGGTCGATGACCTCGTAGTTGTCCACGACGCTGTCCATGACCGCGTGCAGGACGGCGAGGGGGCCTAGGCGCAGCTGGGCGGGGTCGGACTCCAAGCGGCGGCGCACGTGGTCGAGCGGGTTGGCCTCACCACGGCGGACCGTGACGACGAACCGGTCGCCGACGAAGATCATCACCTCGCCGGTCTCGATGTCCGAGGTGCGCTCGACATAGCGCAGGGTCTTGAGCACGGCCAAGAGGCTGCCCTCGTAGGCGTCGATCTTGGCCCGCTGGTTGCCCATGACGGCGTCCTCGACGGCTAACGGGTGCAGACCGAGCTCGGCGTTGACCAGCTCGAACTCCTCGTCGGTCGGGTCTTTGAGCCCGATCCACAGGAATCCGGACGCGCTCGCGCGCAGCGCGGCCAACTCGTCGCTGAGATCGGCCACCGCAAGGCGGATCCCATCGACATACATGGCCTGGTCGACAATCACTCGCACAATCTCCCACAGCCGCCTGAGGCGGCGTAACAGGACATGCCGATACGGTGGCCAGGTGCCGACTGTCCTGCTCGTCCGTCATGGCCGAACCACTGCCAATGCCTCTGGCGTGCTGGCCGGTTGGTTGCCCAACGTCAACCTGGACGAGGTGGGCCGTGACCAAGCAGACAGCGTGGGTCGGCGCCTGGCCGAGGCCGGTGTGGTCCCCGCGCGGGTCGTGTCCTCGCCGTTGCCTCGCTGCGTCGAGACGGCAGAACGCCTGGTTGCTGGGGTGGGCGGCATACGGATCGAGGTCGATGATCGGCTGGGGGAGTGCCGCTACGGCGCGTGGACCGGGCGGCCGCTCGGCGACCTCGCGAAGGAGCCACTCTGGCGGGTCGTCCAGGACCACCCGTCGGCCGCCACCTTCCCCGACGGCGAAGGGGAGACGGCCGGTATGCCGGGTGAGTCGATCGCGGCGATGGCCGCCCGAGCGGTGGCCGTCATCCGGGAAGTCGACGCAGCCGTCGCGCTTGAGCATGGGGCCGAGGCGGTGTGGGTGGCGGTGTCGCACGGGGATGTCATCAAGGCGATCCTGGCCGACGCGGCCGGGACGCACCTGGATCTGTTCCAGCGGATCGTCGTCGATCCGGCGTCGGTGTCGGTGGTGCGCTATACGAACAGTCGGCCGTTCGTCGTGCGGACCAACGATGTCGGGGGCTCGATGGCGGGACTGGTGCCGAAGCCAGCGGCGCCGGCCGCTGACCAGCAAGCGTCCGGGGATGCGGCGGTTGGCGGCGGCGCGGGCTCTGCTGCGTAAGACACGCTGTAATACGATCTGTGGCGTGTCCACGATTACGTTCCGCGCTGATGCTGCGGTGGAGTCAGCTCTCGAAGCACTGATGGGAGACACCATCGACCGCTCGGAGGCGATCCGTCGAGCGATCCTCACGGCCCATCGGCTCCGTGAGGAGCAGTCCATCCGCGCGGAAGCCTTGGCGGTGGCGAGCGATCCCGTCGATCTCGCAGAGGCACGAGCGGTGTTGTCCGAGATGGAGTCCCTCCGTGCGTGGTGACGTCCACGTCCTCAAAGCGCCCCGGGACACCCGGGGCGCTGAGCAACGGGGGCAGCGCTTCGCTGTCGTTGTCCAGTCAGATCTCCTTCCGCTGTCCACCTGGATCGTGGCCCCCACCTCGACCGGAGCCCGCCCGGCCCGCTTTCGCCCTTCCGTGCTCATCGGAGAGGAACGCGCACTCATCCTCACCGAGCAGATCGCCGCTGTTGATCCGTCCCGCCTGGGTCCCCTCGTCGGGCAGCTCTCCCGCACGGATCTCGGGGCACTCGAGGCAGCGCTCAAGCTCGTGCTCGATCTGGGGTGATGCTCGCGGCAGGGGGTCGGGGGAGCGGTTAGGGTTTCGATCATGTCGGTCTTCGAGTTCGACCCGCCGGAGCGGTTCGTCGCGGGCACGGTGGGGCCTCCCGGGCAGCGAACCTTCTTCCTCCAGGCCCGCTCCGGGCGCCGACTGGTCAGCGTGTCGTGCGAGAAGGAGCAGCTGGGGATCCTCGCCGACCGGTTGCTCGACGTCCTGGACGAGCGGGCCGGGGCGGCGGGCAGCGATGCGGCGGCGACGGCATACAGCGACGATGCACCCCTGGACACCCCCATCGAGGACGAGTTCCGTGTCACCACCCTGTCGCTGGGCTGGGACCCGGAGCGCGGGGTGGTCTTGATCGAGGCGTTGCGGGACGCCGAACCAACTCCCGGCGCTGAGGACGACGATGCTGAGGGCGAGGGCGGGGAGGTGCCGCCGCTGGGGGCCGTCCGGGTCACGATGCCGCCGGCCCAGGCACGTGCATTCGCTCGGCGGGCCCGCGCGCTGATCTCCGCTGGTCGTCCGCCATGCCCATTCTGCGGGGGGCCGCTGGATCCGACGGGCCACGTGTGCCCGCGGGCCAACGGCTACCGGCGCTGAGCTCGGCCTGACGGTGAACGGTCCGATCACGATCGAGGAACGTGCAGCGGTCGACGAGGTGTTGCGGGTCGGCACCCTGACGGTGGTCGGGCGGATCGTCGACGCTTCGAACGTCGCCCTGCTTGTCGATGTCGGCGAAGGCACAGGGGGCCGTGGCCCGTTGCGCGCCATCTACAAGCCGGTCAAGGGGGAGCGGCCGCTGTGGGACTTCCCGGAGGGCACCCTGGCCGGACGTGAGGTCGCCTCCGCGCTGGTCGCCGAGGCCACCGGGTATGCCGTCGTCCCACCCACCGTGTTGCGCGACGGGCCGCTGGGGGTCGGGTCGGTCCAACTGTGGATCGGGGATCCGTTCGCGGCTGAGGCTGTCGACGGGCCGGTGCGCGTGGTGCCCATGGGGCAGGTTCCGCTGGGGTGGCTGAGCGTTGTGGACGGCCAACTGCCTGACGGGACCGAGGTGACGGTCATTCACGAGGATTCGTCCGATCTGCGCGATGCGGCCGTGCTCGATGCGGTCCTCAACAACTCCGATCGCAAAGGGTCGCACTTGGTGCGGGACGTGCGTGGGACGTTGTGGGGGTTCGACCACGGGTTGACCTTCCACTCCGACCCGAAGTTGAGAACAGTGCTTTGGGGCTGGGCCGGACAGCCCTTGCGGGGTGGCGACGTCGAGCGGCTCGCAGCCCTGGCTGACCAGTTGGGCGACCCGCAGCACCCTCTCACCGGCGCCCTCGCTGCGCTGTTGCCCGCAGTGGACCTCGCCGCGCTAGGAGTCCGCGTCCGACGGCTAGCGGTGGGCGGCATACACCCGCGGCCTGGTGGGCGCTGGCCCTCGATTCCGTGGCCTGCGCTGTGAGGTGACCGGCAGCGATTAGGCTCAGGCGGTGCGCTCCTGGCCCTCACCCTTCATCCCCGACGTTCCCGGCCGCGGGCCGTCTGTTCGGGTCCATGACACCGGTCGCGGCGAGCTGGTGACTCTCAACCCGGGGCCGGTGGCCGGCCTGTATGTCTGTGGGATCACGCCCTATGACGCCACGCATTTGGGCCACGCAGCCACGTATGTCACCTTCGACGTCCTGGGCCGGGCGCTGCGCGATGCCGGGCACGAGGTCCGCTACGTGCAGAACGTCACCGACGTCGATGACCCGCTGTTGGCGCGAGCGGTGCGGGACGGGGTCGACTGGGTGCATCTGGCCGATCGGGAAACGGCGCTGTTCCGCGAGGACATGACGGCCTTGGGGGTCGTCGCGCCGGACCACTACTTGGGCGTGACAGAGAGCATCGACCTCATCGTGGCTGACGTCGAGGCGTTGCTGGCCAACGGGATGGCGTATGCCGTGACCGCGCCGGACGCGTCGGACCATGCGGGCGCGGACGTTTATCTCGATATTGCCCAGCGTCCCGGGTTCGGTGACCTGTCGGGGCTTACCCGGGCGCAGATGCTGACCCTCTTCGCCGAGCGCGGCGGTGACCCCGAACGGGAGGGCAAGCGCGACCCGCTCGACCCGCTGCTGTGGCGGGCTGAGCGGGACGAGGAACCGTCCTGGGACGGCGCGTCGTTGGGTCCGGGGCGTCCGGGGTGGCACATCGAGTGCACTGCACTGGCCGTCCGCTATCTCGGTATGCCGTTCACCGTCCAAGGCGGCGGCTCGGACCTGGTCTTCCCGCACCATGAGATGAGCGCGGTCCAAGGCTGCGCGCTGACCGGGACGCGACCGTTTGCCGAGGTGTTCGTGCACCAAGCGATGGTGGCCTTCCAGGGCGAGAAGATGAGCAAGTCCAAGGGCAACCTCGTGCTGGTGTCGGCGTTGCGGGCTGACGGGGTCGACCCGATGGCGATCCGTCTGGCGTTGTTGGCGCGCCATTACCGGACCGACTGGGAGTGGGCTGACGCCGACCTGCACCGGGCCCAACAGCGCCTGGCCAGCTGGCGAACCGCCTTGTCCGGCAATGGGGGCCCGTCGGCCGAGGGGGTGCTGGCCGGCATACGGGAGCGCGTGGCGGACGATCTCGACACGCCGGGGGCACTGGCCGTCGTCGACGCGTGGGCCTCGCGGGCGTTGGAACACAGTGGGTCCGACCTGGGGGCGCCCGGTCTGGTGGCGCGGGCCATCGACCGAATCCTCGGCATCCGCGTCTAGCGCCAGCTAGGAGGGCTCGTCCTCGTGGCCGCGCAGATAGCGCTCGAACTCCCGGGCGATCGCGTCACCGCTGGCCTCGGGCATCTCGGCCGTGTCGGTGACTTCTTCCAGCGACTGCACGTAGTCGGCCACCTCCTCGTCGTTCTCGGCCATCTCATCGACACCGCGCTCCCACGCCTTGGCCTCGTCGGCAATCGCTCGGGCCGGGATGGACACGTCGAGGATCTCCTCAAGCCGGGCCAACAGTGCCAATGCGGCTTTGGGGGACGGGGGACCCCCGGCATAGTGCGGAACGGCTGCCCAACACGACAGCGTCTCGATGCCCGCGGCGCGAGCGGCCGCGGTAAGGATCCCCACGATCCCGGTCGGACCCTCGTACTCGCTGGCTTCGGCCCCGAACCGGTCTTGGACCGATTCGTCGTCCGAGCTGGCACTGATAGGGATGGCGCGCGTATGGGGGACATCGGCCAGATAGGCACCGAGGGTGATGACCAGGCGGATACCCAGCTGCTGAGCGATCCCGACCAACTCTGCCGCGTAGTGACGCCACCGGATCGAGGGCTCAATCCCTTCGACGATGACGACGTCGCGCGGTCCCGTGGAGTCCGTGCAGACGTGGATTCGGGTGGTCGGCCAGGTGAGTCGGCGTTCCCCGTCGACGAGTGACACCTTGGGGCGGTTCACCTGGAAGTCATAGAAGTCCTCCGGATCCAGTTCCCCGACGACCCGGGCATCCCACACCTGCAGCAGGTGCGAGATCGCCGCCGAGGCAGCCTCGCCGGCGTCGTTCCACCCTTCGAAGGCCGCGACGAGCACGGGCTCACGCAGCGGCGGAACGGAGCGCAGGTCGGGCACGGGTCACCTCGCAGGAGCGGACGGTCGTCGCAGTCATCCACCCACCTTAGGGCCAGCGCTAGACTCAGCCCCGCTCATCCCTCGACCGGTGAAGGACCGCTTGTGTCTGCCCGCCTGCCAGCAGCCGTGCTGTGGGACTTGGACGGAACGCTGATCGACTCGGAGCCCTACTGGTTCGCCGAGGAGCAGGCCCTGGTCGAGTCGTTCGGCGGCATGTGGACGTATGCCGACGCCCTGGCCCTGGTGGGTCGCGCCCTAGTGGACTCCGCGGCATACATCCTGGAGCGCACCGACGTCGAGCTGACGGCCGAGGACGTGGTTGACCGGCTGGTGGCGGGCGTTTCGGCACGCATCCGCGCAGAGGTCCCCTGGCGTCCGGGAGCGCGGGAACTGCTGGCGGAACTGCGCGCGGAGGGGGTGCCGACTGGGCTGGTGACGATGTCTTACCGGCCGATCACTGAAGCCCTCGCGTCGGCGCTGCCCATCGGCTCGTTCGACATCGTCGTGTCCGGCGAGGACGTCACGCAGGGCAAGCCGCATCCCGAGCCTTACCTGACGGGAGCGGCGCGGTTGGGCCTGGATGCCACGGACTGCATCGCGATCGAGGACTCCGAAACGGGAGCCCGATCTGCGAGCGCGGCTGGCGCCCGAACCATCGTCGTGCCAAGCGTCAAGGCTGTCCCGCGGCTGCCGGGCGTGGTGCAGATCCCGACTCTGGTCGGGGTGACGCCCACCGATCTGGTGGACCTACCGGGCTTCGCTGCGCTCCCGTCCCGCGTCTGAGCGGGGCTGCTCGGGTCGCCCCCTCACGCTCATCCACGACCTCCCATCCACGACCTCCGAGTGGACGGGCGGTCGACGGCATACCGATCAGTCGTCGGCGGGTTCGGCGCGGCCGGCGACCGCGGGGTCCAAGGCCCGGATGGAAGCGTCGGACGGCAACGGCGGGGGAGTGCCGCCCCATTCGGGACAGAGCGTCTTGTGCTCGCACCAGTCGCACAAACGGGACACCCGAGGTCGCCAGTCGCCCGTCGCGGCCGCCCGCTCGATGGCAGCCCACAGCGCCTTGATCCCGCGCTCGGTGGCCAACAGGTCGGCCTCGTCGGGCTCATAACGGACCAGCTCGCCGTTGCCGAGATAGACCAGTTGCAGCATCCGGGGGACGACGCCACGCAACCGCCACAGGACGAGCGCATAGAACTTCATCTGAAACAGCGACGAGCGCTCGAACAATTCGGACGGCGACCGTCCAGTCTTGTAGTCGACCACCCGCAGCGACCCATCCGGCGCGACGTCGAGGCGATCGACATAGCCCCGCAGGGTCAGCCCGTCGACCTCGGCTTCGATATAGAGCTCACGCTCGGCCGGCTCGAGCCGGGTCGGGTCCTCCAAGGTGAACCACCGTTCGAGCAACCCGACAGCCTGCGCGAACCACGCGTCGGCCGCACCCTCGTCGTCAGCGTCGAGCAGACCGGCCAGCTCAGGCTCGTCAGCGACCAACGCCTCCCACGCCGACGGGACCAGCGCCGCCGCGGCGGTCGGCGTTCGCTCGGCCGCGGGCAGGTCGAACAGCCGCTCCAGCACTGCGTGCACCAACGTGCCGCGCGCCGCGGCCGGTGACGGCGGCGACGGAAGCCGATCAATGACCCGGAACCGATAGAGCAGCGGGCACTGCTTGAAGTCTGAGGCTCGGCTCGGGGACAGCGCGGCGACCATGGGCCCACCGTATGCGCTCGCCCTGACACCTGGTCATGACTATCCACAGGCAGGTCGGCGAATCGCTTGCGAGGCCCTCCCCTCAGGGTGGACCCTCAAGGCATGGCCACCGCGATCCGGGTCGAGATGCTGCCGGCGCGGCTCGGCGACTGCCTCCTCGTCGAGTGCCTGCGCCCGCGCCGCCGGCCCTGGCGGATGCTCGTCGACGGCGGTCCGCCCGACACCTGGCCCTTGCTGCAGGCCCGCCTGGACCGGCTGCCCGCTGCCGATCCCACCATCGACGTCGCGGTCGTCACCCACATCGACAGCGACCACATCGGCGGAATGATCCCCTTCCTCGCCAGCGACTTTGCCCGCAAGCACGTGCGCGACGTGTGGTTCAACGGACGCCCGCACCTGTCCAGGCCTCGGGCTGCGCCCAGAAGCGTGCCCCAAGGCGAGACCGTTACCGCGACGTTGACAGGTGCTCCGGGGGCGCAACCCGGTATGCCGTGGAACCTCGCTTTCGCAGGCCGGGCCATCGCCACCGCAGAGGGGCCCGGGCCGGCCGAGGTGTCGACTCCCGACGGTCCTCGGATCACCGTGTTATCCCCGACAACGCCCCGTCTGGCTGCCCTCGCGAAGGTCTGGTTCGAGACGCTGGACAAGGCCGTGCACCCCGACGCCGACCGCCCGCTCCCCGCCCCACCCGGCCCGCTGGGGGACCTCGAAGCGCTGGCGACACGCAGGACCGCCAAGGACAGCACCGCCCCCAACGGCAGCAGCATCGCTCTGCTGGTCGAGCACCGCGGCGCCAGCCTCGTCCTGGGCGCCGATGCCTTCGGGCCGGTGCTCGCCGAGTCGCTGCGCGCGGTGGCGCAGGCACGCGGCATACCGGCCCTTGCAGTCGATGCCCTCAAGGTGCCGCACCACGGTAGCCAAGCCAACGTCCTCGCCGACCTGGTCGCGGCGGTGCCGGCCCGGCACTACCTCGTGTCGAGCAACGGGGACACCTTCGGCCACCCCGACGACCCGGCGATCGCGCGCGTGATCACCGGCGCACCCGCGGGCGCGACGCTGTGGTTCAACTACCGCAACGCTCGCACGCAGCGGTGGGCGGACCGCACGCTCACCGACCGGTACGGGTATGCCGTGCGCTATCCGACCCAGCCCGACACCGGCGTCCTCGTGAAGATTCCGGCCCGCGGTTGAGGTCGATCAGCCCGTCGACCTCTCGGCCGCCGGGCCTGACAGCTCGCGCCGCGACCTGCACCTACTCCGGGTCGTAGCCGAGGTTCGGTGACAACCACCGCTCGGCCTGCGCGAGGGTCCAGCCCTTGCGAACGGCATACTCCTCGACCTGGTCTCGACCCACCCGGCCGACGACGAAGTATTGGGCGTGCGGGCCGGCGAAGTACCACCCGGAGACTGACGCACCTGGCCACATCGCCATCGATTCGGTGAGCTGCATCCCCGTCGCGGCCTCGACCTCGAGCAGGTCCCAGAGCAGGGCCTTCTCGGTATGGTCTGGGCACGCGGGATAGCCCGGCGCGGGCCGGATGCCTTGGTAGGCCTCAGCGATGAGCGACTCGTTGCCCAGACGCTCGTCGGGGTGATAGCCCCAGAACTCCCGGCGCACCCGTTCGTGCATCCGCTCGGCGAACGCTTCGGCGAGCCGGTCGGCCAGCGACTCGAGCAGGATCGCCGAGTAGTCATCGAGCGCCGCCTTGAACTCCGCGACCCGCTCGGGCAGGTCGACCCCAGCGGTCACCGCGAACGCCCCCATGTAGTCGCGCACGCCGCTCGCCTTGGGTGCCACAAAGTCGGCGTTGGAGCGGTTCGGTATGCCGTCCCGGTGCGCCCCTTGCTGGCGCAGGTGGTGCAGGACGGCGCGGACGTCGGTGCGGGACTCCGCGGCATACACCTCGATGTCCTCGCCCACGGAGTTGGCGGGGAACAGGCCGATGACTCCCGCCGGCCGCAGCCACCCCTCGGACTCGATGCGGTCGAGCATCGTCTGGGCGTCGACGTAGAGCTTGCGCGCGGTCTCGCCACTGGCCGGGTTGTTGAGCAGGTCGGGGAACTTCCCCTTGAGCTCCCACGCGGCGAAGAACGGTTGCCAGTCGATGTAGTCGCGCAACTCCGAGACGGGGTAGTCACGAAAGACGCGGGTGAACTGCGTGGGTCGCGTGGCCGACCCGCCTGAGGTAGCCGCGGACACGTCGCGCGCCTGCTGGAGCAGCAGGTGGGGACGCAGCGGTTTGTATGCCGCCCAGTCCACCGGCGTCGCGTTGGCCCGGGCCGCCTCCAGCGAGATCAACGGCCGGGCGTCGGCCTTGGCGGCGTGCCGGGTCCGGATCGCGTCGTAGTCGGCCTGGACGTCGGCGAGCAGGCCGGGGCGTTGCTCGTCGGAGAGGAGAGCGGCGGCAACGGGCACCGACCGCGACGCGTCCTTGACCCAGATGACCGGCCCGTCGTAACGCGGCGACACCTTGACGGCGGTGTGCGCCTTCGACGTGGTAGCGCCCCCAATCAGCAGGGGGGTGGCCAGGCCGAGGCGCTGCAGCTCCGCGGCGAAGCCGACCATCTCGTCCAGGCTCGGGGTGATCAGCCCGGACAGACCGATGATGTCGGCCCGGCGCTCTCGGGCGGCGTCGATGATCCGTTGCGCGGGCACCATGACCCCGAGGTCGATGACCTCGTAGTTGTTGCACTGCAGGACGACCCCGACGATGTTCTTGCCGATGTCGTGCACGTCGCCCTTGACGGTCGCCATGACGATCGTGCCGTTGGTGCGGGAGGCCGCGTCGTCGGCGTCGCCGCCGGCTGCGACCCGTTCGGCCTCGATGAAGGGCACGAGGTAGCCCACGGCCTTCTTCATCACCCGGGCCGATTTGACGACCTGGGGGAGGAACATCTTGCCGGAGCCGAAGAGGTCACCGACGACGTTCATGCCGTCCATGAGGGGGCCTTCGATGACCTCGATCGGCCGACCGCCGTCGGCGTCGAGTTGGCCGCGCAGCTCCTCGGTGTCGGCTTCGATGTGGGCGTCCAGGCCTTTGACCAGCGAGTGGGTGATCCGTTCGCGAACCGGCAGCGAGCGCCACGCCTCGTCGGCGACCTCGGCCTGTTGTCCCGCGACGTTGAACCGCTCGGCGACCTCGAGGAGGCGTTCGGTGGCGTCGGGGCGTCGGTTGAGGACGACGTCCTCGATCCGGTCGCGCAGGTCGGGATCGATCTCGTCATAGACGACCAAGGCTCCGGCGTTGACGATCCCCAGGTCCATCCCTGCGCCGATCGCGTGGTAGAGGAACACTGCGTGGATCGCCTCGCGGACCGGGTTGTTGCCGCGGAAGCTGAACGACACGTTGGAGACACCGCCGGACACGAGGGCGCCGGGCAGGTTCTGCTTGATCCACCGGGTCGCCTCGATGACGTCGATCCCGTATGCCGCGTGCTCCTCGATGCCCGTGGCCACCGCGAAGATGTTGGGGTCGATGACGATGTCCTCGGTCGGGTAGCCGACCTCGTCGACGAGGATCCGATAGGCCTGCGCGCTGATCTCCCGGCGCCTGGCCAGGGTGTCGGCCTGGCCCTGCTCGTCGAAGGCCATGACGACGATGGCGGCGCCGTATTTCCGGCACAGCCGGGCATGCTCGATGAAGGCCTGGACACCCTCCTTCATCGAGATCGAGTTGACGATCGGCTTGCCCTGGATGGTCTTGAGGCCGGCCTCGATGACCTCCCACTTGGACGAGTCGACCATCACCGGCACTCGGCAGATGTCCGGTTCGCTCGCGACGAGCTTGAGGAAGCGGTCCATCGCCGCCACCCCGTCGATCATTCCCTCGTCCATGTTGACGTCGATGATCTGGGCGCCGGCCTCGACCTGCTGGCGGGCCACCGTGAGGGCGGCGGGGTAGTCGCCGGTCTGGATGAGCTTGCGGAAGCGCGCCGACCCGGTGATGTTGGTCCGCTCGCCGACGTTGACGAACAGCGACTGTTCGTCGATGGTCAGCGGCTCCAAACCGGCCAACCGCGTGGCCGGCGGAAGAGACGGGACTGGGCGGGGCGGCATACCGGCGGCTGCGGCGACCAGCTGTGCGACGTGCTCTGGCGTCGTGCCGCAGCAGCCGCCGATGAGGTTGACCAGGCCCGATCGCGCAAACTCGCCCACGACCGCCGACATGGCTTCGGGGCTCTCGTCGTACTCACCGAAGGCGTTGGGCAGGCCTGCGTTGGGGTAGCACGAAACGAAGGTGTCGGCGACGCGGGACAGCTCGGCGACGTAGGGGCGCATCTCGTCGGCGCCGAGGGCGCAGTTGAGGCCGATCGCGAGGGGCCGGGCGTGGCGGACCGAGTTCCAGAACGCTTCGGTGACCTGGCCGGACAGGGTGCGCCCGGACGCGTCGGTGATGGTGCCGGAGATGACCACAGGCCAGCGACGGTCGCGCTCCTCGAAGAGGGTCTCAAGTGCGAAGATCGCGGCCTTGGCGTTGAGGGTGTCGAAGATCGTCTCGATGAGCAGCAGGTCGGCGCCGCCGTCGACGAGGCCGCGGGCCTGCTCGTGATACGCGGCCACGAGTTCGTCGAAGCTGACGTTGCGGGCGCCGGGGTCGTTGACGTCTGGGGAGATCGATGCGGTCTTGTTGGTGGGGCCGAGGGCACCGGCCACCCAACGGGGCCTGTCCGGGGTGCGCGCCGTGGCAGCATCGGCCTCGACGCGGGCTAGGGCGGCGGCGGCGGTGTTGAGCTCGTAGGCGAGGGCGGACATGCCGTAGTCGGCCAGCGAGATCCGGTTGGCGTTGAACGTGTTGGTCTCGACGATGTCGCTGCCCGCGTCGAGGTAGGCCCGGTGGATGCCCGCGATGATGTCCGGCTGGGTGATCGTCAGCAGGTCGTTGTTGCCCTTGAGATCCTGGCCCCAGTCGGCGAACCGCGATCCTCGGTAGTCGGATTCGCTCAACTGGTGGCGCTGGATGAGCGTGCCCATCGCGCCGTCGAGGACGAGGATCCGGGTCTGCAGGGCGTGGGTCAGCTCGGCGGTCGCGTCAGGGCGGGGAGCGGGGGTGAACGTGGGCACGGGAACGCGGGTCACGAAGGTCCTCGGGGTGGCTGGGAACGCCCGTCCAGTATGCCGCGCCCCCCACCTCCCGGGTCGTACCGACCGTGGGCCGGACGGTGTCGTAGTGTTCCGGGCATGAGCCCCGCTGCCGAACCCCAGTACGGCTGGCTGCTGGGCCGAGTGGCCGGCATACCCGTCTATATGGGTCGCTCCTGGCCCGTCATCGCGCTCGTCGTGGTGTTGACCTTCGGACCGCAACTCGCGGGGGCACTTCCCGGAGGGACCGGGTATGCCGTCGCCGCGGCATACGCGCTGCTGCTGTTGGTGTCCGTGTTGGTGCACGAGGCGGGTCATGCGATCGCGGCGCGAGCGACGGGAGGCCACGTGGACCGGATCGTGGCCAACCTCTGGGGCGGTCACACGGTATTTGGTTCGTCCAATCGTCGTCCCGGGACGTCCGCGCTGATTGCGATCGCCGGGCCGGCCGGGAACCTTCTGCTGGCCGGGGTCGGATGGCTGCTGCTGCAGGCCGATCTCGCGGACGTGCCGTCGCTGCTGGCCTGGGCGCTGGCGTTCTCGAACGTCTTCGTGGCGGGGTTCAACCTGTTGCCCGGGTTGCCGCTAGATGGTGGGTTCGTTGTCGAGTCGATCGTCTGGAAGGTGACCGGGGACCGCTGGCTGGCGATGGTCATCGCGGGCTGGCTCGGTCGGATCGTGACCGTCGGGGCGGTCGCCTACTTCCTCGCCGAGCCGTTCCTGGCCGGGGACCGCCCCTCGGTCGTGACGATGGTCTGGGTGGCACTCATCGGGGCTTTCCTGTGGCAGGGAGCGACCCAGGCGATCCGGGGAGGAACTGCTCGGCGAGCGGTGGCGCGGGTCAGGGTCGGTCAGGTGTTGCGGCCCGTCGTGATCGTGCCGGGGCATGCGTCCGCTGCTGGGGCCTTGGAGGCTTTTGGGCGTGCTGCTGGTGCCGAGCGGGCGGTGCTCGTGGACCCTCAAGGTGTCCCCGTGGGGTTTCTGGACCTGTCCGGGCTGGCCGCTGTTCCCGTGCAGCAACTGGCCACCGTGCCAGCAACCGCCGTCCTTGTCCGGCCGCCAACCGGGTGGGTTGTGCAGGCCGAGCCGGTTGATGATGCTTCGGCCGTGGTGAGCGCCTTGGCCGGGCACGTCGAAGGCGAGATCGTCAAGGAGGCTGTGCTGGTGCGGGATGCCGCCGGCCGCCTGCTGGGGACCGTGTCGTTGGCGGACGTCGAAGCGGCGCTGCAGTAGGCCGGGCCCGGGACTGTTCGGCGTGGGGTCGGCTCGATCCCAGCGGGGGATGGCGCTCTGGGGCTCGCAGAGGCTGAGGCGCTGCTCACGCAGAGTGAGCAGCGCCTCAGTTGGCCGCGCACCCCATAGGGGTCTCGCGTGGCTGAGGCGTTGACCACCCTGCGTGGTCAACGCCTCAGGAAATCCGCACCCCTCACTCTGGTGATCCACATCCCCATCGCCGGTCGTCCCACTGTCCACAGCCTCAGCGCGCGAGCTTTGCTTCGACGCCGGGACGGGCTGGACTGAGTCCTGGCGGTAGCGCCAAGAGTCGTCGAAGACCACCAGGGACGTCGAAACCAGAAGGGCAGGTCACTATGACACCGGGCCGATCGGAGGAGTCCGGCATCGCGGCAGAAGCCCCTGTGAACGAGGTTCGAGTGGCGGGGAGGGTGGCCGCGGCCCCCGAGGAGCGTGAGCTGCCCAGCGGCGATCGGGTCGTCACGCTGCGCCTCGTGGTCCAGCGGTCCGGGCCGCGCCGATCAGTCACGGCCCCGACCGTCGACGCGATCGACGTTGCGTGCTGGACGAGTGCCGCCAGACGCGCGGCCCTACGCCTCAAGGAGAACGACCACGCCGTCGTCGAGGGGGCGCTGCGTCGGAGGTTCTTCCGAACCGGGGTAGCCGTCCAGAGCCGCTACGAAGTCGAGGCTGCCGTGGTCCGGCCGGTGACGGCGCCCCGGCGCCGGGCGACCACGCGACGGGCAGCGTCGGCCGGAGACTCCCGAGTGGCCACGGCGCGCAAGGGCACCGTCGCCCAGGGTCGGGCACCCTAGACTCACCCGCCATGACCGCAGAGCGCACACGTGGCACCCAGGCCCAGCGGGGGGCGTTCGTCGTGGGTGACCGCGTGCAGCTCACCGACGCCAAGGGCCGCCTGCACACGATCACTCTGGAAGCCGGGCGGGAGTTTCACACCCACCAGGGCCGGCTGCCCCACGACGACCTCATCGGAGCCCCCGAGGCCAGCGTGGTGGCCAACACCGCTGGGGTCGAATACCTGGCCTTGCGGCCGCTCCTAGCCGATTACGTGATGTCGATGCCGCGCGGGGCCGCGGTCATCTACCCCAAGGACGCCGGACAGATCGTCGCGATGGGCGATATCCATCCGGGGGCCCGAGTGGTGGAAGCTGGCGTGGGGTCCGGAGCGCTGTCGATGTCGTTGTTGCGCGCGGTGGGCACCGAGGGCGAGCTGATCTCATTCGAGCGGCGGGCCGACTTCGCTGGGATCGCCCAAGGGAACGTCCGGGCGTTCTTTGGACACGACCACCCGGCGTGGCGGGTCGTGGTCGGCGATCTGGTCGAGGCTTTGCCCGGCGAGGTCGAGACCGGCAGCGTCGACCGGGTGGTTCTGGACATGCTCGCGCCCTGGGAGTGCATCGACGTCGTAGGGACAGCCCTGCGCCCAGGTGGCGTGCTCATCTGCTACGTCGCCACGACCACTCAGCTGTCCCGAGTGGCCGAAGGGCTGCGCGAGCACACTGGGTGGACGGAGCCGTCGGCCTGGGAATCCCTCGTGCGAGGGTGGCACCTGGAGGGGCTCGCGGTCCGTCCCGAGCACCGGATGCACGGCCACACCGGCTTCCTCATCTCGGCCCGGCGGCTAGCCGACGGGGTCATCACGCCCCGTAGGACCCGGCGCCCCGCGAAGGGGGCCTACGGGCAGCCGGGGGCGGACGGCATACGGGATGACGTCGAGGGCACCGGCACGGAGCTGAGTACAGGTGGCTCCGGCAGCCCAGCGGAACCCGAGTGGACCCCGGAAGCGTTGGGCGAACGACCGATCAGTGACCGGAAGGTGAGACGGGCACACCGAACTGTGACCGGAACCTCCGCAGACTCCGGGTCTTCGGGAGTTAATGTCCAATAGCACCGCTGAGACTGAGCACACCCCAGTGGTGGCCCACTCAACGACAGGAGACGTCATGGCGCAGGAGCCCATCGGGGACCCCGCCCCGGACGACCACGTGGACAGTGTCGATGCTGCGCGCCCTGCCGAGCCGAGCGCGACCGACCGGGCCACGGAGCAGATGACCGCCCAGGTCACGGCCGAGGTTGCCCAGCTTCAGGCTGAGGTGGCCGAGCTGCGCCGCGGTCGCATGGATCCGACCCGGGTCCGCGAGTTGGAGCACCGGATCGCCGCCCAGGCCAGCTCGATGGCCACCCTGTCTGCGCAAAACGAACGGCTAGTGCGCACCCTCAAAGATGCCCGCAGCCAGATCGTCAACCTCAAGGCCGAGGTCGACCGGTTGGCCCAGCCCCCGAACGCCTACGGCCTCGTCCTCGAGCAGGCGACCGACGGCGTCGTCGACATCCTCACCTCGGGCCGCAAGATGCGCGTGGCGGTCGGGGCCGCCCTGGAAGCGCAGGTCGTGCCCGGCCGCGAGGTCATGCTCAACGAGGCCCTGAACATCGTGGCGGTCAAGGGCTACGAGAAGGTCGGCGAGGTCGTTCTGGTCAAGGAGATCCTCGACGACGACCGCGTGCTCGTTATCGCTCACGCCGACGAGGAGCGGGTTTGCCGTCGGGCGCAGTCCCTATGCGGCGAACCTATCCGGGTGGGGGACGCGCTGACCATCGATCCCAGATCGGGGTTCGTCTTCGAGCGGGTGCCTAAGGCCGAGGTCCAGGACCTCGTGCTCGAAGAGGTCCCCGACATCGCCTATGAGGACATCGGCGGGCTCGCCGGCCAGATCGAGGCGATCCGGGACGCGGTCGAGTTGCCATATCTGCACCCCGAGCTCTATCGGGAGCACCACCTCAAGCCGCCGAAAGGCGTCCTGCTCTACGGCCCGCCCGGGTGCGGCAAGACGCTCATCGCCAAGGCCGTCGCGGCGTCGCTGGCCCGCAAGGTTGCCGAGAAGACCGGCAAGAAGGTCGAGAAGAGCTACTTTCTCAACATCAAGGGCCCGGAGCTGCTCAACAAGTACGTCGGGGAGACCGAGCGACACATCCGGCTGATCTTCCAGCGGGCCCGCGAGAAGGCATCTGACGGCACGCCCGTGGTCGTCTTCTTCGACGAGATGGACTCGTTGTTCCGCACCCGCGGGTCGGGCGTGAGCTCTGACGTCGAGACGACGATCGTCCCGCAGCTGCTTTCCGAGATCGACGGCGTGGAGCGGCTGGAGAACGTCATCGTCATCGGAGCCTCGAACCGCGAGGACATGATCGACCCGGCGATCCTGCGTCCGGGGCGCCTAGACGCCAAGATCAAGATCGAGCGTCCCGACCGTGAGGCGGCGCGAGACATCTTCTCGAAGTACCTCACCGTCGAACTGCCGCTGCACGACGACGACATCGCCGAGCATGGCGGCGACCGGGAGCGCTGTGTGGAGGCCATGATCCACACCGCCGTCGAGCGGATGTATGCCGAGAGCGACGAGAACCGCTTCCTGGAGGTCACCTACGCCGGAGGAGACAAGGAGGTCCTCTACTTCAAGGACTTCAACTCCGGCGCGATGATCCAGAACGTCGTCGACCGTGCCAAGAAGAACGCCATCAAGGAGTTTCTGGCGACTGGCCAGAAGGGCGTTCGGGTCGAGCACTTGCTCTCTTCGTGCGTGGACGAGTTCAAGGAGAACGAGGACCTCCCGAACACGACCAACCCCGACGACTGGGCGCGGATCTCGGGCAAGAAGGGGGAGCGGATCGTCTACATCCGGACCCTCATCAACACCAAGGACGGCACTGAGCCTGGCCGCTCGATCCACACCGTCGAGAACACCGGCCAGTACCTCTGACCGGTCCTCAAGCCTGTGCAGCGACACGGGCACCCTAAGGTGGCTTTCATGACCGATGACTTTCAGGCCGCCGTTGCTGCGGTCGGCACCCTGACCAAGGACCCCGGGCCCCAGGTCAAGCTGGCGCTCTACGCGCTCTACAAGCAGGCCACCGAGGGCGACTGCCACGGCAAACGGCCGGGCTTCACCGACTTCGTCGGACGCGCCAAGTACGACGCGTGGGCCGGCCTCGCGGGCACGTCCGCCGAGCAGGCGGAGGCCGACTACATCGCCAAGGTCGCCGAGCTCCAGGCTGCCGAGTAGCCACTCCCACCGGTCCGGTCCGGCCGCACCGCGAGCATCGACAGGGCGACCCGCTGGGCCCGCCCGTAGATCGGGCCTGAGTCATACGGTCAGGGGACGACCGAGAAGCCTTCTGGCAAGGCCGCCCGGCCGGTCAACGCCCGAATGACCGGCACACCGAGCCGGCCAGCCACCGCCGTCTCGGAGAGCACCTCGAGGGTCTGCCGGAGTGCCGCGTCGGGCACCGCGGCCGGCACCCCGAGGGCGTCAGCCACGTCGATCCCGTGCACGACGAGTTCGACCGTGCGGGTCGCCAGACAGTCGGCCAGGTTCATCAGTCCGAACGGCGTCGGCACCGTGACGTCATCCCGCACCCTTGTCGCTGCGGCGGGCGAGCAACCATCGGGAGCCGATCAGGAATGCGGCCAGCACCGTGGCGGCGACGAGGATGAAGGACAGGGCGGTTCCCTGGCCGGTCGCCGCGCGCAAGAGCATTCCCACGACGAGGGTGCACACCCACACCGGTATGCCGTTCCCGACCGTCAGCGGCCAGCGTCCTGAACGCCAACGCACCAGGGCCCACCCCGCGGCCAACCCCAGGAGGAACGGCCAGGCCGTCCCCAACGCCCCGATCAAAGGGTTCGCCTCGGCGTGGCTGGCTCGACCCAACGCCGCAAACACCACTACGAGAGCTGAGTCGAGAAGGGGAGC
>JBGAQN010000031.1:0-26920 GCA_044220725.1 Dermatophilaceae bacterium | reverse complement strand
CCGCGCGGCATACACCCCTCAGCCACAGCGCCCCGGGCCGTGAAGGTTCGGGGCGCTGTGTTGGTGCGCTATTCTCCGATCATGGCTTCGACAACCCGCCAGGGCTGGTGGCGCACCGCATAGCGGCGGCGTCCTTCGAAGCAACCCCATCCAACGCCGCCCCTGGGGCGGCGTTTGTCGTGCCAGGTGCGGTGGGAACGACCGACAACCCCATCCGTCCTCACCAGCAGACCCAGGAGACACGCCATGAGCACCCAGCCAGGCGGCATACCCCCGCGGACCCGGCCCCGCTCGCTGTCCGGCATGCAGCCGACCAGCGACAGCCTGCACATCGGCAACTACGTTGGGGCACTAGTCAATTGGGTTGAGTTGCAGGAGACCTACGACGCGTTCTACTTCGTCGCCGACCTGCATGCGCTCACCGTGCCGACCGACCCTGCCGTGTTGCGCCAGCGCACCCGGGTCACCGCGGCCCAGTTCATCGCGGCAGGCGTCGACCCGGCGCGCTCGGCCGTGTTCTGCCAGAGTCACCTGCCTCAACACGCCGAGCTCGGCTGGGTGATGAGCTGTCTGACGGCGATGGGCGAGGCCAGCCGGATGACCCAGTTCAAGGACAAGACCGCCAAGGGGCAACAAGCCAACGTCGGCCTGTTCACCTATCCGATGCTCATGGCGGCCGACATTCTCATCTACGACGCCGACCGGGTGCCCGTGGGTGAGGACCAGCGCCAACACCTGGAGATCACCCGTGACCTCGCGATCCGGTTCAACCAGCGTTACGGCGAGAGCCTGGTCGTGCCCGAGCCGCACATCCTCAAGGAGACCGCCAAGATCATGGAGTTGACCGACCCGACGAGCAAGATGTCAGGCACCAACTCCCCAGACGCCGGCGTCATCCTGCTCTCTGACGACCCCAAACGGATGGTCAAGAAGATCAAGTCCGCCGTCACCGACGCCGAGATGGAGATCCGTTACGACCCGGAGCACAAGCCAGGCGTGTCCAACCTGCTGGTCATCCAGTCGGCGCTCACGGGGGTGCCCGTGGCGACGCTCGAGGCCGGGTATGCCGGCCAGGGCTACGGCGCGCTCAAAGGGCAGGTCGCCGAGGTCGTCGTGGGCGCTGTCGAACCGTTCCAGAAGAGGATGGAGCAACTGCTCGACGATCCGGCCGAGCTCGACCGGATCCTCGCCGTGGGTGCCGAACGGGCCGGTGCCGTCTCGGCCGCAACCCTCGCCAGGGTCAAGGATCGGATGGGGTTGTTGCCGGCAGTCCACTGACCGGTGCCCACCGCCAGGATCGGGCCCGCGGCATACCACCCCAGGGGTATGCCGCGGGCACCGGTCGGGAGCGGGATTCCCGAGGCGACCCGGGTGCCCGCCTCCGCGACGGACCGCCCGGGCCGCTGCCCGTAGCTGACGGACAGCGCCCATAGCTAACCGGCAGGAGGCGAGCGAGGTCTGCCCGGCGATGGGTTCACCCGCCACACGACCACCAGATGAACGTCTGAAAGGTCCGGGCGAACTCGATGCCGGCCCGACAATTGGGCCTCCGGGGAGGCGCATGATGGAGCTATGACCGGAAAGACGGGGCGGTCGCTGGCATCGCTGCACAGGTGGCTCTCGGCGGGGAAACCACACGGTAACGCTCGGGCTGACTTGCTCGCACCCGCCTTGCTGCGAGGGGAGCTCACCGAACGCGAGATCGAGATCGTCGTGGCCGCGTTGGGCCTTCGGGCCGGCCATTCGGTCGGGGACCCGATCCCCGACGAGGACATCCGTCGGATCCTGCGCGCCTGGATCTTCGAAGGAGCCGACGAGGCCGAGGTCTACCGAGTCCGCGAGGCGTTGCGCCGCACCGGCGGCCGGATGATGTCGCACACCTGAACGGTCGCTGGACGCACAACCGCTCGCCGCGCAAACCGCCCGCCTGACCCCCCTTGCGGGTCGGCCCCCTTGCCCGCACCGCGGCATACCGAGTTGCATAGGTCACACGTGTCGCCTGCCGCAGGAGGAATGTCCGTGTCCAACGAAACCCTCGCGAACCTGCTCCACGAGGACCGCAGCTTCCCGCCGGACCCCGCGTTCACCGCGCAGGCCAACGGCACCGCGGACCTGTATGCCGCTGCCGAGGCCGACCACGAGGGATTCTGGGCCGACCAGGCCCGCACCTACGTGACGTGGAGCAAGCCGTTCACCGAGGTCCTGGACTGGTCGAACGCGCCGTTCGCGAAGTGGTTCGCCGACGGTGAGCTCAACGCGGCATACAACTGCGTCGACCGGCACGTTGAGGCCGGCCGCGGCGACAAGGTCGCGCTGCACTGGATCGGTGAGCCCGGAGACACCCGCGACGTCACGTATGCCGACCTCTACCGCGAGGTGCAACAGGCGGCCAACGCGCTCACCGATCTCGGGCTGAGCAAGGGCGACACGGTCGCCATCTACCTGCCGATGATCCCCGAGGCCGTCGTCGCGATGCTCGCGTGCGCCCGGATCGGTGTCCCGCACTCGGTGGTCTTCGGCGGGTTCTCGGCCGAGGCGCTCAACACCCGGATCGCCGACGCACAGGCCAAGGTCGTCATCACCGCCGACGGTGGCTGGCGGCGCGGCACACCCAGCGCGCTGAAGCCGGCCGTTGACGCGGCCCTCGACCACGCCGACACGTCGGTGCAGAAGGTCCTCGTCGTGCGCCGGACCGGTCAGGACGTCGCGTGGAACGACGCACGGGACATCTGGTGGCACGACGCGATGGCGGCGGCCGCCCCCACCCACGAGGCGCAGGGCATGGAGGCCGAGCACCCGCTGTTCATCCTCTACACGTCGGGGACGACCGGGAAGCCCAAGGGCATCTTCCACACGACGGGCGGCTACCTCACCCAGGCGGCATACACCAACGCGGTCGTCCACGACGTTCACCCGGACCGCGACGTCTACTGGTGCACGGCCGACATCGGCTGGGTGACCGGCCACTCCTACATCGTCTATGGGCCGCTGGCGCTCGGGGCGACCCAGGTGCTCTACGAAGGCACGCCGGACACGCCGCACCAGGGCCGGTTCTGGGAGATCGTCGAGCAGAACAAGGTGACGATCCTCTACACGGCACCGACGGCGATCCGGACCTTCATGAAATGGGGCTCGGACATCCCGGCGAAGTTTGACCTGTCCTCGATCCGGGTGCTCGGATCGGTTGGCGAGCCGATCAACCCCGAGGCGTGGATGTGGTATCGCGACGTCATCGGCAGCGGCAGCGCTCCCATCGTCGACACCTGGTGGCAGACCGAGACCGGCGGCATCATGATCAGCCCGCTGCCTGGCGTCACCAACCTCAAGCCGGGTTCGGCGCAGCGGCCGATCCCCGGCATCGGGGCCGAGGTGGTCGACGACATGGGCGAGCCAGTGCCTGATGGGCACGGTGGTTACCTCGTGCTCACCAAGCCGTGGCCGGCGATGTTGCGTGGCCTGTGGGGCGACCCGGCTCGCTATGTCGAGACCTATTGGTCGCGCTGGCCGCAGTACTACTTCGCGGGCGACGGGGCCAAGAAGGACGAGGAAGGCAACATCTGGCTGCTCGGTCGGGTCGACGACGTCATGAACGTGTCGGGTCACCGCCTGTCGACGACCGAGATCGAGTCGGCGCTGGTCAGTCACCCGAAGGTCGCCGAGTCGGCAGTCGTCGGGGCCAACGACGAGATGACCGGTCAGGCCGTCGTGGCGTTCGTCATCCTGCGGGCCGGCGCCAGCCACGCCGACGACGACAACACCGGGATCGTCGAGGAACTGCGCAACCACGTGGCCAAGGAGATCGGCCCGATCGCCAAGCCCAAGCGCATCCTCATCGTGCCGGAGCTGCCCAAGACTCGGTCGGGCAAGATCATGCGGCGTCTGCTGCGTGACGTCGCTGAAGGACGCCAGGTCGGCGATGCGACGACGTTGGCCGACACGTCGGTGATGGACCTCATCAAGACCGGCCTGTCCTCGGGTTCCGAGGACTGACGCCGGGCCCGAGCCGAAGGCCGACGAGACCGACGAGGGGGTATGCCGCGCCACGCGGCATACCCCCTGCCCGCCAAGTCTCCCGAGACGGCCCGGACCCGTGCTTGGATCGGCCCATGTCCAATTCCGGCGCCCAGAGCCCACCGGGAAGACCCGCTCGCCCGGCCGGTCAGATCGAGCTGCGGATCGTCGTGACGAGCACCCGCCCCCAGCGGCTCGGGCCGGTCGTCGCCGACTGGGCTCGCAACCACGCCCCGACCGACCGGTTCGCGGTCGAGGTCATCGACCTGGCCGAGCTCGATCTGCCGCTGCTCGACGAGCCCGAGATGGCGTCGACCGGGATCTATCACCACGCCCACACCCACCGGTGGCGCGACCTGGTCGTCGGTGCGGACGCGATCGTCTGGGTGATGCCGGAATACAACAGCGGCTACCCGGCCACGATCAAGAACGCCATCGACTACCTCTACGCCGAATGGGAGGGCAAGCCGATGGCGATCGTCGGCTACGGCTATCGAGGGGCGGCGTCAGCAACCGAGCAGGTGACGACCGTGCTGCGCCGGGTCAAAGCCGCCGTCGTCGACGGGGTCGGCCTGCGATTCCGCGACCACCTCGACGGGTCGCCCGGGCCGCAGGCCACCGTGCGCGAGGACGCCGAGCTGCTCGGGGCGACGCGCCGCATGTATGCCGCCCTCGCGACCGCCGCGGCCTCCGACACCGGCTCCCCACGATGACGGCGCCGATGACGGCGCCGTGGCTGTCGTTGGGGCAGCACTAACGGCGCCGTCATAGGCGACTTCACGGACGCTGAGCCGGGGACTCAGGCCCGCAGGATCGGTGGGTGCAAGGGCACGAGCGGGTCGGCCCGGTAGAGCGCGGCCGGCCGGCCACCTCCGCGTGTCGTCCGCGCCCCAGTCGGCACGAGAAAGTCCGCCGCATTCGTCACCTTCCGGTGGAAGTTGGCCGGATCGAGCCGGACGTCCCACACCGCCTCATATACGCCACGCAGCTCCCCCACGGTGAACTCCGGCGGGCAGAAAGCCACCCCAAGCCCGGTGTATTCGAGTTTCGCCCGGGCTCGGTCCACCCCGATAGCGAGGATCGCCTTGTGGTCGAAGGCAAGCGCCATCGGCCCAGCACGTCGGGATAGGTACTCGCTCACCGGCTCGAACTGAGCGCTCATGGCGTCCGAACCCGCGCGAGGGTCGGGCAGGTCCGCGCCCAGCGCTAGATAGGCAACGCTCACGACCCGCCCGCGCGGGTCACGTTTGGGGGCGCCGAAGGACCGCAGCTGCTCAAGCGCCACCGCCCGCCTCTTCAGCCCGGCCTCCTCCGCGAGCTCCCGGTATGCCGCCCCCTCCAGGTCCTCGTCGGGCAGCACGAACCCTCCCGGAAGTGCGAACTTGCCCTTAAACGGAGGGATGCCTCGTCGAACCGTGAGCACGTTCAACGCGGCATCGCGAACAGTCAGAATGACGAGATCCACGGCAACCGCGCACTGCGGCAACGCGGTCGGTTTGGCCTTGGTCACCATGTCAGGCAGTGTAGTTGCCGGCCAGCGGCATGAGTGAAGCCGTCACGCGGGCGCTCCCTTCCCTCACCATCGTCGCCAGCACTGCCCATTCGTCATCTCGACTACTGGTCCAATCGTCATCTCGACGATTGGTCCATTGGTCATCGCGTCAATTGGCACATTGGTCACTACGACCATTCGCGATGGGTCATCTTGACCATAACGAATCTGCTAGACTGCAGGTTCTGGCGTGCCGGGAAGACTGGTCGGCAACCCGACCTCGACGTGCTCGCAGGGTCGACGCCCGCGGTGTCCTCCCGCCCCAACGAGTCAGCCGAGTCAGTCAGCCGCGGCGCGGCGCCGGTCGGGTTCACACCGACCGAAAGGCATGATGGCGTTTCCCTCACTTGACCCGGTTCGGCGTCTCCTGCCTCGTCCCAGCGACTTCGAGGTGCGCCACCTGACCCGTGCCCTGCGCACCGAGACCGTCGGCGGCATGCTCCTGCTCGGCGCTGCCGTCCTGGCCCTGGGCTGGGCCAACTCGCCATGGCACGCGGCATACACCGGCTTGCGCGACCTGCGCGTCGGGCCGTCCGGCCCTTTGCACCTGGACCTCACCCTGGGACACTGGGCCGCCGACGGATTGCTCGCGGTGTTCTTCCTCGTGGCGGGCATCGAACTCAAACGTGAGTTCGTCGCCGGGGACCTCTCAGATGGGACCAAGGCGGCCGTGCCCATCGCCGCTGCCGTCGCGGGCGTGGCGCTGCCAGCCGTCTTGTATGCCGTGAGCGTCCTGGCCCTCGGCGGGGACGCTGCCGCACTGCGGGGTTGGGCGATCCCCACCGCCACCGATATCGCTTTCGCGCTGGCCATTCTGGCCATCATCGGCAGCCATCTGCCCGCGGCGCTGCGAGCCTTCCTGCTGACTCTGGCGGTCGTCGACGACCTCATGGCCATCACCATCATCGCGGTGTTCTACTCGGCCGAGGTGGCCCCGCTGCCCTTGATGGGCTCGCTCGTGCCCATTGCGATCTGGGCCTGGCTGTGGCGCACCGGCCGGGCGCCCCGACTGCTGTCGGCGGTGTGCGCACTGGCGGCCTGGGTCCTCGTGCACGAAAGTGGCGTGCACGCCACCGTGGCTGGCATCGTGCTCGGTCTCACTGTGCCGGTGGCCCGGCCTGCCCTAGACCGGGCGGGGCAGGACTGCGTCGCTCCGGAACCCGACCACTGCCCGGCACAGCACCTGGAGCACACTCTGCGGCCGTGGTCAGCTGGGCTGGCCGTGCCCATCTTCGCGTTCTTCGCCGCCGGCGTGCGGCTCGTCGACGGGGGCCTCACCACCGCTCTGCTGGACCCGGTCACGATCGGCATCGTCGTGGGCCTCATCGCCGGCAAGACGATCGGTGTGCTGGCTGGCACCTGGCTGGTCGCCCGGTTCACCCGGGCTCAACTGGACGACGACATCGCCTGGTGGGACGTCGCCGGGTTAGCGCTCCTGTCGGGGCTGGGCTTCACCGTCTCCCTGCTCATCGGGGAGTTGGCCTTCGGCGTCGGCAGTGCTCGCGACGACCACGTCAAGCTGGCGGTCCTCACCGGTTCCCTCGGTGCCGCGTTGTTGGCTGCCGTGGTCTTGCGTCGCCGCAACGCCCACTACCGTCGGCTCGATGAGCTCGAGGCGCGCGGCATACCGCGGCGGTAACGTCGGCGGGTAGGCTCAAGCCCAGCCGCACGACCCAGGAGGACACCCATGGTCACGGACCGAGCACCGCTTCTCGGTGACGACGAGCCCACGATCGGTCAGCTTGTGGCGTCGGCGTCGCGCGATATGTCGACCATCGTCCGCTCCGAGATCGCGCTGGCCAAGACCGAGGTGACCGGGGCCCTGAAGTATGCCGGTCAGGGCGCCGGGATGTTTGCCGGGGCTGCGTTCTTCGGGCTCTTCGGGCTGGGCTTCCTGCTGACCGCGCTCGCCTGGGGTCTGACGGCTCTGGGCGTGGCCACCTGGTTGGCCTTCCTCATCGTGGCCATCCTGCTCTTCGTCGGCGCCGCAATCCTCGCCCTCGTGGGCAAGAAGGCGATGACCAAGGCCAACCCCACCCCGACAGCGGCCATCGAACAGGCGCAACAGACGATTGCCGCCATCAAAGGCCAGGCCTGAGCTTCTCGCATCACTGCGGTAACCCTGCAAGGAAGAACCCATGTCCGACGCTGCTTCGGTTCTGCTGGATGGCCCGTGGGAGCACGAGTACGTCGCTGCCAACGGCGCTCGCTTCCATGTTGCTTCGGCCGGCAGCGGCCCTCTCGTCGTCCTCTTGCACACCTTCCCGCAGTTCTGGTGGGCTTGGCGGCACCAGATCCCCGCCTTGGCACAGGCCGGTTATCGCGCGGCAGCCGTCGACCTGCGCGGGTTCGGCGCGTCGGACAAGCCGCCCCAGGGTTACGACACCTATACGGCGACCGCCGACACTGCGGCGGTCATCCGCAGCCTCGGTGAGGAGCGCGCGGTCGTCGTCGGCACGGGCCTTGGCGGCTGGACAGCCTGGTCGATGCCGAGCCTGCAGCCGACCTTCACTCGCGCGGTCGCAGCCCTGTCCATGCCCCATCCGGCGGTCATGCAGCGAGCGGCCCGCCGCGACCGGGCGCAACGCGCCGCGCTGGGGTTTGTCGGTCGGTTGCAGTGGCCGTTCCGGCCGGAGCGCAGTCTGGTCCGCGACGACGATGAGGTCGAGGGCTACCTCACGTCGTGGTCGGCACCGGGCGGCGGCTTCCCCAGCGAACAGGAGATCGGCCGGTATGCCGCCGCCATGGCGCTGCCCTTCGTGGCGCACTCCGCCGCCGAGTACTACCGATGGATCGGACGCAACCAGATCCGCTGGGACGGGGCGCGTTTCCTGCGGCGCGTGTCAGGACCGATCGACGTGCCCGTCCTGCACCTGCAGGGGTCTCAGGACGGATGCGTCCTGGCTGCGGCCACCCGTGGCTCGGCCGATCACGTCCGCGGCCCCTACACCTATCGACTCATCCAGGGGGCTGGGCACTTCCTCGCCGAGGAGAACCCGACGGCGGTCAACTCCGAGTTGTTGACCTGGTTGGCTGGCCTGCCCGCCTGATTGGTCCGGCCTGGCGATCACCCCAGCGAGCACACGCCCGTGTCGACTCGGGTTTGGGCCGACGTCGCGGCCGTGAGCACCGGCGCAGATTCGGCGAGGGTGAGGGCGTAGGCGGTGCGTTCGTCATCGAGGGACTTCGCGAAGACCACTCCGACGACGTCCCCCGAAGGCGACAGCAACGGTCCGCCGCTGTTGCCCGGCTCGACCCGAGCCAACAGCGAGTAGATCTCCCGGGTGGCGCCGGGCTGGCCGTAAATGTCCTGCCCCGTCGCGGTGAGCGTCTGGCGGACCCTGGCGGCGTCCAGCCGAAGGGGGCCGTCCAACGGGAACCCGGCGATCACGGCCTCCTGACCTTGGCTCAGCGGGGCCCCCAACCGAAGGGCCGGGACGGTGAGATCCGGCACCGCGATGACGGCCAGGTCGCGCTGTGGATCGAAGACGACAACGGTCCCGCGCAGGGCCGGCCCGGTGCCTCTGGCCCGGACGGTGACGGTGTCCAGGCCGGCGACGACGTGGGCGTTGGTCACCACCCGACCCCGGCTCACCACCCAGCCGCTGCCTTCTTGGCCACGACTGCATTCGGTCGCTACCCCGGTGACCTTGACCACCGACTCCAGCGCCGCCGCAATGCCGGGGCCCGTGAGGACACCGTCACCGGGTGGGTCGACGGCGATGATGGGTTCGCTGGCCAGCCCGTCGAAGACGCGCGGGAAGCCACCACGGTCCAGCACCTGGCGGAAGCCGGCAAACAACGCCCCCGTCTGCGGGGGGACCACGGCGTCGACTGTGGCCAGCACCCTGGACTCACCGATCGCCTTGCCGACAACGGTCGCTGAGGTGCCGCGCAAGCCGCCCGCGACGAACCACACCAGGACACCGACAGCAACGAGGCTAGCCAGCCCCCCGAGCACCGAATCGAGCGCGACGGCCGGCCGAGCGTGCATCCGTCGCCGAGCCCGGCGACCCACGTGCACACCGACTGCCTGTCCAAACGCGGCGAGGAAGAAGACGCCAAAGATCAGCAGGGTCCGTGAGCCGAGGGCATGGGCACTGGCCCAGGCCCATCCGGAAAACCAGCCCGGCAGGACGGCCATCCCCAGCGCCCCACCCCCGAGAAACCCCACGAGCGACATACTCGAGACGACCAGCCCCTGGCGGTAACCGGACACGGCATACCCCGCGAGCAGGACGACTAACAGCAGGTCGAGGATCGTGCCGCCGGTCACGATCGTCTCCTCAGAAAGCGATCGGGCAGTGGGATGAGCCGATCGCGGTCCCACTCGCGGGCTAACCCGGCCAACTCCAGCACGGTGTCGGTGATGCCCCCAGTGAAACCCCATAACAAGAGGTCATCCCCGAGGTCCCAGGCCGGCCCGCGATACCCCGACGGGTGTGTGACCGTATGCCGGTTGGCCGGGTCGGCCAGGAAACTCACCGGGACGCTGAGCACCTGGGCCACCTCGTCGGGATGCCCCACCCGCACCGGCCCGGGCTCCCGCCACCAGGCGACGATGGGGTGGACGGTGTAAGCCGAGACCGGCAGGTAGAGCAGCGGCAACTCACCGACGATGTCGACCCCTGACGGATCCAGGCCGACCTCTTCGACGGACTCACGCAACGCCGCCGCCACGGCACCGTCGTCGTCGGGATCCAGCCCGCCACCGGGAAAGGAGATCTGCGCGGCATGTGAGCGCAGGGTGTGCGCCCGTTCGATGAACAGCACCGAATCCTGGCCGTCCGGTCCGGGTCCGAAGAGGATGAGCACGGCCGACTGACGGTGCTCACCACGCGGGGGCTGGAAGCGCTCGAACCACTCCGGTGCCGCCGCAGCACCGGTGACGATGTCGCGCACCCAGGCCGGACGCGGCATACCCCCAGGGACAGTGGCCAGCGGAGTAAGGGTCGCGCCGTGGGCGACCCGCTGGGGCAGGCCGGTCACGATGACGGGGCCAATTCGTAGGTGAGCAGTCGCGTCGCCTTGGCCGGGTCGGTCTCGCCGCTGCCGTAGGCGGGGCACCACGCTGCGACCGGACACGCGCCGCACGCGGGCTTGCGGGCGTGACAGGTGCGTCGGCCGTGGAAGATGACGACGTGGCTGAGCATCGTCCAGTCTCTGCGGGGAATCAGTGCCCCGACGGCGTGCTCGACCTTGACCGGGTCGTCCTCCTCGGTCCAGCCAAACCGTCGGGCAAGTCGGCCGAAGTGCGTGTCAACGGTGATGCCAGGGACGCCGAATGCATTGCCCAGCACGACATGCGCGGTCTTACGACCCACCCCCGGCAGCGAGACTAGATCGGCGAGCCGACCGGGCACCTGCCCGTCGAAACGCTCGTCCAGAGCCGCCCCGAGCGCGAGCAGGGCCTGCGACTTGGCCCGGAAGAAGCCCAGCGGTCCGAGGACTTCCTCCAAGTCGGCCCGGTCGGCCGCGGCATAGTCGGCCGCACTGCGATATCGCGCGAACAACGTCGGGGTGACCTGGTTGACCCGCACATCGGTCGTCTGTGCCGACAGGACGGTTGCGACGAGCAGCTCCAGCGGGGTCGTGAAGTCCAACTCGCAGTGCGCATAGGGGTAGCGCTCGAGCAGCGCCCGATAGATCCGCCGGGCCTGCCGGGTGCGTGCCACCGGTGTCTGCGGGACGGGGGCGGCAACGCGGGCGGGCACGAAGGACAGCGTATGCCGGGTGGCCCACGGGGAACGACCGCAGACAGGACCATCCTCCTGCCTCATGCTCGAAGCGACGTGGCACACTGTGCGACGTGGATCACGATGTGGTGCGCCGGGCCCCGCTGTTTGCGGCCCTCGACGACGAGGCCGGACAGGCGTTGCTCGCGCAGATGAGTGCTGCCCGATTGGAGCGAGGCGACATCCTCTTCCGAGAGGGTGACCCTGGCGACACGCTCTACGTCATCGGCGAGGGCAAAATCAAGCTCGGTCGCACCAGCGCCGACGGCCGCGAGAACCTCATCGCCATCCTCGGCCCGGGTGAAATGTTCGGCGAACTCACCCTGTTCGACCCGGGGCCCCGGACGATGACCGCCACCGCGGTCGCCGAGACCCAGCTCATGGGCTTGGGCAACGACTCACTGACCACGCTGCTCAGTGGTCGACCAGAGGTCGCCAAGGCCTTGTTGGCCGCGCTGGCGACCAGGCTGCGCCGAACCAACGAGCACCTGGCTGATCTGGTCTTCACCGATGTGCCCGGCCGAGTCGCCAAGGCGCTGCTCGACCTGGCCAACCGCTTCGGCCGCCCCGTCGAGGACGGCATCATGGTCACCCACGACCTCACCCAAGAGGAGTTGGCCCAGCTCGTCGGCGCCTCGCGGGAGACGGTCAACAAGGCGTTGGCCGACTTTGCGACTCGAGGGTGGCTCAAACTGGAGGCTCGTGCCGTCCTGCTCCTGGATGTGGAGCGCCTCAAGCGTCGCGCACGCTGATCCCGACCGGCCGGGCGGGCAGCCCCGGCCACCGGACTCGGAGGAGCTTGCATGGGCCTCATCGACAAGATCCGTTCCTCACTGCCCATCCCCGGGCGTGGCTTCCGCCATCCGCAACCGGCCGAACAATTCGTGGCCGTCGTCCTGCTTGACCGTCCGCTCTCGTCGGCGCAGATTCGGACCCTCCTCGACGCTGTCCCCGGACAGACCGCCTCGGCTGCGCTGGCTGCGTCGGCTGAGTCGGCTGCGCCAGATGGGTCGGACGGCCCGGACGGACCGGATCGGCCGATCCTCGTGACCTTGGCGCACACCTCGGGGTTCGTCCTCCCGGTGGACGCCCGACTGCCCGACGGGGAAGTGGAAGACAGCGCGGCCAACAACCCGTTCTGGGCGGCAGCCGGCGAGGCCGTGGCCCGACACCGCGCCCACCTCGTCGTCAGCGTGACCGTCGGCGAGTCTGGCCCGTCCACGGCTGCCGGCTCCGGCACTGCGCAGGACACGGCGGACGGCCGGCATACCCAGGCGTATGCCGCGTTCGCGCGCCTGGTCGCGGCGCTGGTCGGGCACGGGTCCGCGGTGGGGGTCTACCTAGCCGACCAGGGCGTGGTCTATGAGCCGGCCTTCTACGTCGAGGCGGTGACCGACGCCGGCGATGGCTTCCCCTGGGAGGTGGCGTGGTTCACCTGGGCGGCCTGGGAGGTCGAGGGCCAGTCCTGTGGGTCCACCCGAGGTCTGCGAGTGTTCGGTCACGAGGAGTTGGAGGTCCGTGGCTCGACGGCCCAGCCGAGTTCGGTGATGGATCTGCTGGCCAATGTCGCCAGCTACATCGTCGAGAACGGCGCATCCTTGATGCCCGGCGAAAGCCTGGGGTACACCGACGACCAGCGGTTGGCCATCACGGCGGTCGAGGGGTCGTTCAGCGACGGAAACGCTCTGCGAATCTCGTTGCCCTAGGGGCGGATCGGCGCGCCCCCGGCAGGCTGCTCAGCCACCGGTCCGGCCGCGCCCAAATAGGCCAGTTGAGCCCGCACGCTCCATTCGGCGGCACCCCAGACGGCTCGAGGGACGTCGGCATACACGGTCTCGACGACCTCCCACGGAGTCTGCGCGCCAGCCGCGACGGCAGCCCGCACCTGGTCGAGCCGCTCGGCGCGATGCTCCAGGTAATAGCGCAGCACCGCCGTGGCGTCCGGCAGGTGCGGACCGTGCCCTGGCAGGATGCGCGCCACCGCGCCGGACCCGCAGAGGCCTTCCAGCCGCTCCAACGAGGCCAGGTATGCCGCGAGCTCGCCGTCGGGCCAGGCGACAACCGTCGTGCCGCGGCCGAGGATGGTGTCGCCGGTCAGCAGTGCCGACTCGGCGGGCACGAGGAAGCTCACCGAGTCACTGGTGTGACCGGGCGTGGTCACGACGAGCAACTCCAGCCCCTCGATGGAGATCCGGTCGCCGTCGGCCAGGTCATCGTGGCCCGTCCCGATCGCGCGGATCGACTGGGTCGGCGCCCCGGACAATTCCGCGAACCGAGAAGCGGCCTCGGCGTGGTCGGCATGGTCGTGGGTGAGCAACGTCAGCCCGACCCGACCCCCGTCGCGGTGCACGACCTCCAGGACGCGGGCCAGGTGTGCCTCGTCGAGGGGCCCGGGGTCGACGACGACACTCGCGCGGGCTCCCGGCTCGCGCAGCACCCACGTGTTGGTCCCGTCGAGGGTCATCACACCCGGGTTGGGAGCCAGAATGCAGTGAGCCCGCTCGGTGACCTGCCCGGACGCCCACGAGGCCGGCACCGGCGGCAGGGTCAGCGTCACCCGCGGGGCGCCTTGGTGCCCGCAAAGTCCACGCGCAACACTGCATCCCCGGACGCGTCGACGACGAGATCAGGCATGATCCGGCGGATGACCGGCTCCTGGGCGAGAAACTCGGCCGCCGAGCCCGCCCGGGCGAGGTCTTCCAAACAGACCAGGGTCGGCGGCAAGACGATGGCCGTGCCGGCGGCCTGGTCGGCCAGCACCCCCTCCGGGTCAAACCACCCCGAGTGGTCGGCCTCGCTCGTCTGGCCGTCGATGGCCTGTCCCTCAGGCATGAGCGCGACGAAGAACCTTGTGTCGAACCGGCGGGGCTCGAACACCGGGGTCACCCAATGGGCATGAGCCCGCAACAAATCGGTCCGCAGGCACAGACCGTGGCGGCGCAGGACGTCACTCAACGACAGCTCCCGAGCCACCAAGCCGGCCCGAATCGCCTGCCATTCGCCGTGTGACACCTCGACGAGCGGCCCGTCCTCGGATGTGCTGGCGAAGAGCACCCCGCACTCCTCGAAGACCTCGCGGACGGCGGCCACGACGAGCATTCGGGTGGAGTCTTCATCGGCACCGAGCCGGACCGACCACTCGAGCACGCCCGGCCCGGCCCACGGCACGTCGGCTCCATCCCGGGAATCCACTCCGCCGCCGGGAAAGACCATCGTGCTGGGCGCGAAGGCCATCGATGCCACCCGGCGGAGCATGAACACCTGGACCGGGCCGGCTGTCCGGTCACCGGCGGGCCTGTCCCGCACGATCATCACCGTCGCCGCCGGGCGCACCGGAGCCGGGTCGCCGTGCTCCCCAGTCAGCCATGCCTGCGCCGTCGCCCGAAGCGCAGGTGAATTGCCCGTCGAGAAGTCCCGGATCATCGTGTGCTCCGTGTGAATCGGTCGAATGGGTCAGTCGCGGACGGCGACGATGAGCTCAACCTCGACCGGGGCATCCAGCGGCAGCGCCGCGACCCCGACCGCTGACCGAGCGTGCCTGCCCGCGTCGCCGAAGGCGGCGCCGAACAGCTCGCTCGCGCCGTTGACGACTCCCGGCACGGCGAAGAACGACGGATCGACGGCAACAAAGCCCACGACCTTGACGACGCGGACGACCTTGTCCAGGTCACCGATGACCGACTTCACCGCAGCGATGCCATTGAGCGCGCAGTAGGCCGCGAGCTGCTTGGCCTGCTCGGGGCTGACCAACCCGGGGCCCTCACCGACCTTGCCGGTCGCCGGCATCGCACCGTCGCGCATCGGCAACTGCCCCGACACGAAAACCCAGTCGCCCTGCCGGACCGCCGGGACGTATGCCGCGACCGGCGGCACGACCTCGGGCACGGCATACCCGAGCGCAGCCAGGCGCTCCTCGACGGCGCTCACGACTGGCTCCCCTGAACCGGCCGCTTGAGGTACGCCACCAGCCCGGTGCCATCCGGTCCCGGCACGACCTGGACGAGCTCCCAGCCGTCGCGGCCCCAGTTGTCGAGGATGGCCTTGGTCGCGTGCACGATGAGCGGCACCGTCGCGTACTCCCACGAAGTCATGCCGGCCACTCTAACGGCGACCCGTGCCCGACGGCCCTGCAGGCGCGGGCGGCATACAGTGGGGGTATGCCGCCCGCCGTCGAGCCGTTGCGCGCCGACGGCTTCCCGGGGGTTCGCCTGCATGTGGTCACCGGCAAGGGCGGCACCGGCAAGACGACGGTCGCCGCGGCACTGGCCGTGGGTCTGGCCGCACACGGCAAGCGCGTGCTGCTGGCCGAGGTCGAGGGCCGTCAAGGGATCAGCCAGACCTTCGACGTGCCTCCCCTGCCGACGACCGAGACCAGAGTGGCCCGCGGCGTCCGCGGCGGCGAGGTGATCGGGCTGGCGGTCGATGCCAAGACCGCGCTGCTGGAATACCTCCAGCTGTTCTATAAGCTCGGGCGCGCCGGCGGGGTGCTTGAACGTTTCGGGGCCATCGACTTCGCTACGACGATCGCCCCTGGGGTGCGGGATCTGCTGCTCATCGGCCGCATCTACGAGGCCAGCCGTCGACGCTTGGACGCCAAACACCACCGGGGCAGTCGGCCCGAGGAGATGGCCTTTGATGCCATCGTCCTGGACGCACCGCCGACCGGCCGGATCCCCCGATTCCTGTCGGTGGGCGAGGAAGTGGCCGATCTGGCCCGGATGGGCCCGATTCACAGCCAGGCCGGCTCGATCACCGAGGTGCTGCATTCCGGCGCTACCCGCGTGCACGTGGTCACTCTCTTGGAGGAAATGCCCGTCCAAGAGACCGTCGACGCCGTGGCCGAGTTGCGCCAACTCGGTATGCCGGTCGGCGCGATCGTGGTCAACCAGGCCCGCAGCCGCGAGGACCTCGACGGCCCGGCCCAGGCGCAGCGGATGCTTGGCCGCGAGGCCGACCGGTTCCCCCGCACCGCGGCCGACCTGGCCAGCGATCTGGCAGCCGTCGGCCTGGACCTGCCGGGGCCAACCCTCGCCGGTGTCATCGACCAGGTGCGGGACTACGCCCAGCGGGTGGCCCTGGAGACCGACCAACTCGCTGTCCTCGAGCAGGTCGGACAACCGATCGTCACCGTGCCTTTCCTCGTCGATGGCATCGACCCCAACGCGATCACCGAGATTGCCGGCCTGCTCACCGAGCAAGGGATGGTCGGCTGACGTGGCGCGCACCCCCAGACTCGACATCGATGCGATGTTGGCCGACCGGCATACCCAGATCGTCGTCTGCTGCGGCTCGGGCGGGGTCGGCAAGACGACGACCGCCGCCGCGCTCGCGTTGCGGGCCGCCGAGCAGGGGCGCCGGGTCGTTGTGCTCACCATCGACCCAGCTCGCCGCTTGGCCCAGTCGCTCGGGCTCACCGAGCTGGACAACGTGCCGCGGCCAGTCATCGGCCTGGCCCTCAACGCCGTGCCCGGGGGCAGCCTCGACGCGATGATGCTCGACATGAAGCGGACCTTCGATGAGGTCGTGCTGGCTCATTCGACCCGGGAGGCCGCCGAACAGATCCTGGCCAACCCGTTCTACCAAGCGGTGTCGTCCTCGTTCGCGGGGACCCAGGAATACATGGCGATGGAGAAGCTCGGCCAGTTGCGGGCCCGCGCCGACCGCGAAGGCACCTGGGACCTCATCGTCGTCGACACACCGCCGTCCCGATCGGCGCTGGACTTCCTTGATGCGCCCAAGCGGCTCGGGTCCTTCCTCGATGGGCGGTTCATCCGGCTCATTTCGGCGCCGGCCAAGCTCGGCGGCCGAGCCGGGCTGCGGATCGTCAACGTCGGTATCGGTCTGGTGTCCAAGACACTGACGACCGTGTTGGGCGGCGACATGCTGCGCGACGTGCAGACCTTCGTCAACGCGCTCGACACGATGTTCGGCGGCTTCCGGGAGCGCGCGGACCTCACCTATGCCCTGCTCAAGGAGGGTGGGACCGCGTTTGTCGTCGTCGCGGCTCCCGAGCGGGATGCGCTGCGCGAGGCAAGCTACTTTGTGGCCCGCTTAGAGGCCGAGGGTATGCCGCTGGCTGGGCTCGTCGTCAACCGCATGCAGCCGGCCGCCGCTGCTGGGCTCACCGCCGCCCGCGCTCGGGCTGCGGCCGAGCAACTGGCCGAGGTCGGCCGACACGGGTCGGCAGCAGCCTTGACCGTGCATGCCGACATGTGGGAGTTGGCCGCACGGCACCGCAACTTGGTGCGACGGTTCACCGCCGGGCACCCCTCGATCGCGGTGATCGAGGTTGCCTCCCTGGCCCAGGACGTCCACGATGTCGAGGGTCTGCGGGATGTGGGCCGCAGGCTCGCCGGCACGTGACGAACAGGAGTCTGACAATCCCGCGCTTGCCGATCGGGAGCCCCCACGATCAACTGGCGGCGACACTCACGGCGGAGTCGGAACGGCCCGAGCCGGCCTGGGCGAACAGCGCTCGCCACGACCCTACGTGTGGGCTGCGACGCAGCAGGGCGCGGCGCTCGCGCTCGGTCATGCCGCCCCAGACCCCGAACTCGGTCCGGTTGTCGAGAGCTTCGGCCAAGCACTCCGCAATCACCGGGCACCGTTGACAGACCACCTTGGCCTGTTGCTGTGCCGCACCCTTGACGAAGAGGTCGTCGGGGTTGCCCGGCACACATGCGCCCAGGCTCGCCCAGACCTCGCGCATCGCGCCCCGGACCATGGGAGTCGTCATTCCGCTGCCTTTCCCGCACCTCAAGGACAAACCACCCCGATTCGTCCTCCAACCGCAGGCTAGGTGTGCGGTTGCGGCCGCCGCCATGGCCCGAACGGGTGGTTAACCCAAATCAATTAACTAGTCCTTCGCGCCGGTGTGGACACTCGCGCGACTGCGGAGCATCCGCCGACGTGCGAGCCGTCCGGACGCCCTGGACGGCCGCGCTCCCGGCGTGTGTGGGCGGCGCCGGGCACGCGGCATACCTGAAGGAGGCGCGCGCAAGGCCCGGTGATACAGCCATCCGAGTTACCCTTACGGGCATGTCTGGTCGAACGACGAACGTGGGAGGCGTTGTCAGCCTCCTCGGGGCGTTCCTCGCCGCTTCCGTCATCACGGGGTTCCTCACCGCTGGGCTCTACATGCCGATGGTCGGGGCCATCGGCGGTTCGGTCCGCACGGTGGTCGACCTCTTCGATGCGCTCCCGGACAACTTCACGACCTCTCCGCTGGCTGAACAGTCGGTCATCCTCGCGGCCGACGGGACCAAGATCGCCACGCCCTACGACGAGAACCGGGTCATCGTCCCGTTGGCGCAGATCGCCCCGATCATGCGGACCGCGCAGGTCGCCATCGAGGACCACCGCTTCTTCGACCACGGCGGTGCAGACCTGCAGGGCATCCTGCGGGCGTTCATCTCCAACCGGACCGCTGGGGAAGTCACCGGCGGTGGCTCGACGCTCACCCAGCAATACGTCAAGATCACGCTGCAGGAGAACGCGCTGCGGGCCGGTGACAAGGCCGGCGCCAAGGCTGCCGTCGCCCAGAACTACGGCCGGAAGATCCAGGAGCTCAAGTACGCCATCCAGTTGGAGAAGACGCTCACCAAGGATCAGATCCTCGAGGGATATCTCAACCTCGTCTACTACGGCGACCGCGCCTACGGTGTCGAGGCGGCCTCGCAGCACTACTTCGGGCACAGCGCTAAGTCCCTGAGCCTGGTCGAGTCGGCCCTGTTGGCCGGGATTGTGCAGAACCCCAGCGTCTCCGATCCGGTGAACTACCCCGAGAAGGCGCTCGCCCGGCGCAACATCGTCCTGGACCGGATGAAGGAGCTCAACCTCGTCAAGGAGGCGGACTGGAAGGCCGCCCGAGCCGTCCCGCTTGCCGACATGCTCAAGGTGACGCCGGCCAAGAACTCCTGTCAGTATTCCGAGTTCCCCTACTTCTGCGACTACGTCCTGGCCTGGCTCAAGCAGGACCCCTCGTTGGACGCTGCGCTGGGTCGCAGCGAGGCGTCCCGAATCCAGGCGATCTACCGCGGCGGACTCACCATCCAGACGACCCTCGACCCGGACCTGGCCCGAATCGCGTCGGAAGAGATCACCCGCAAGGTTCCCATCGGCAACGACGAAGAACTTGGTTCCGCAGCCGCGGTGCTCGAGGTCAAGACCGGGGCGGTCAAGGCAATCGCGCAAAACACGACCTACAACATCAAGCCCACCAATCGTGGCGAGACCGCGGTCAACTGGGCGGTGGACTCCCGGTATGGCGGCAGCATCGGATTCTCCTTCGGATCGACGGCCAAACTCTTCACCCTCGTCACCGCGCTCGAGGCCGGGTGGCCGACCACGAGCAGCGTCTTGGCCAAGTCCGCGAGTCCGAGCACGGCAGCGGACTACACCCGTCAGGAAATCCACGGTGAGTGCGGGCTGGGCCGAGACGGCTGGCAGGTCCGCAACGACATCAACTTCACCGAGGGTGACATTTCGTTGGCCGAGGCCACCGCGAAGTCGATCAACACCGCGTTCGTCGGCATGGCCATCCAGTTGGGCGGCGACCCGTGCAAGATCCGCGAAACCGGGTGGCGGATGGGCCTGCACCAGGGCAACGGCGAGAAAATCCCGCCCTACCCTTCGGCCATCATCCTCGGCACCTGGTCGGCCTCCCCGATGACGATGGCCAGCACCTACCAGACCATTGCCAACGAGGGCACCTACTGCCCGCCCGTGCCGGTGATGGCCATCGTCAAAAACGGCAAGGCGCTGTCTATGCCCGCCCTGGGATCGGCGTGCGAGAAGCGGGTCGACCCCGAGGTTGCCCGTGGCGTCACCACCTTGCTCGAAGGGGTGCTCCGAAACGGCGGCACCGCGGACAACGCAGCCCTGGCCGGGGGGCGGCCAGCCGCCGGCAAGACCGGGACGACCGACAACCACAACGAGACATGGTTCATCGGATATACCCCGCAATACACCACCGCCGTCTGGGTCGGCACCCCTGACGACAAGGGCAACGCGCGACGGGTCACTGGGCTGTGTCTACGGCAGGCCAACGAGACCAAAGGCTGTTCTGCAGGCCGCTATGCCGCCCTGTTCGGCATGACGATCGCGGCGCCGGTCTGGAAACAGATCATGGACCGGGCCTTGGGCGGACAGCCCCAGGCAGGCTTCACCCCGCCCGGTCAACAGATTGTCGACGGCGAGAAGGTCGATGTGCCCGACATCAGCCGCCGCAGCCTGGACGAAGCCAAGGCGCTGCTCTTGCAGGCTGGCTTTGTCCCGTCGGTGACCAGGGTGTACTCGAACTACCGCCCCGGCACGGTTGTCGGCACCAGCCCGAAGGGCCAAGCTACCCGCGGCTCAGTGGTGCGGATCCTCGTCTCCCAAGGCCCTTCCCCGACTCCAGCCCCGGAGGGCGCACCTCCGCCGGGGTAGCTCGCATGGGTAGCCCGTCCAAGCGTGCCGTCACCGCGCCGATAGCGCAGCACGCACCGCAGCCGCCACGCGGCCCCCGTCGGCGCGACCGGACACGAGCGGTTGTACGGCCTTCATGACCAGGCCGAGGTGCGGCATACCGGACGCTCCCGTGTCGGCGACGGCTGCTCGGACGATGTCGGCGATCTCCGCGTCGGTCAGTTGCGTCGGCAAGTAGCCGGCTAACACGGCATACTCGGCGTCCTCGCGCGCCGCGAGCTCGGGCCGGCCGGCGCCGGTGTATGCCGCAGCCGCCTCGCGCCGCTTCTTCCCCTCCTTGACCAACACCGTGAGGACGTCGTCGTCGGTGAGTTCACGGTGTGTGGTGCCGGCTGTTTCGGCGGTCGAGATCGCCGTGAGCGCCATCCGCAAGGTGGCGGCGACCACGGCGTCGCGGCCGCGAATCGCCTCGGTAAGGTCGGCGTGCAGAGTCTGCTTGAGAGTGCTCATCGGCACAGTCTCCCAGCCGGTATGCCGCGCCGTCGCCTCGGTTTCCCGCCCCGAGGGGCGGGCGTGGGAAACTCATCGGATGCATCCGATCGCCCGCGCCGCCCTCGGGGTCACCGCTGCCGGTGTCGTCGGTGTCGGCTACGCGAGTGTGGTGGAGCGAAACCTCTTCGTGCTGCGACGGCATACCCTGCCCGTGCTGCCACCGGGCAGCCCGAGCCTGCGGGTCGTGCATCTCACCGATCTGCACCTCATGCCAGGTCAGGCGCGCAAGATGGCGTGGGTCAAGGGGCTGGCCGACGTGGCGCCGGATGTCGTGGTCAACACGGGCGACAACATCGCGCACCCCGAGTCGATCGGGCCGCTGCTCGAGGCCCTCGAGCCGCTGCTGGACGTGCCCGGAGTGTTCGTCTTGGGCTCCAACGACTACTTCGCTCCGCGGCTGAAGAACCCGGCGCGCTACCTCACCCGCCACCACCGGCGCGGGCTGGGCGACGCCCCACGTTTGCCGACCGACAAATTGGTCGCCGGCCTCGGGTCCGCAGGATGGACTGACCTAACCAACCGGCGGACGCGGCTATCCGTCCGTGGAGTCGAGCTGGAACTCGTCGGGGTGGACGATCCGCACCTGGACTACGACCGGTATGCCGCGGTGGCCGGGCCTGCGGCCGCTGATGCGGCGCTGACGATCGGGGTCACCCACGCGCCCTATCAGCGGGTGCTCGACGCGATGACCGCCGACGGGGCCGGGCTCGTCATCGCGGGGCACACGCATGGGGGTCAGCTCTGTGTGCCGGGGTGGGGGGCGCTGGTCACCAACTGCGACCTGGACACTCGTCGGGCCAAGGGGGTCTCTCGGTGGTGGCCCGGCGCGGGTCGGGCCCCCTCGTCGGCGGCGCCTGAAGGGGCGGCATACCTGGAGGTGTCGGCCGGGCTCGGGACCTCGCCGATGGCGCCCGTGCGCTTCGCCTGCCGCCCGGAGGCGAGCCTGCTCACCCTGGTGCCGCGCGACGCGTAGGCGACGGTGTCGCGGGCGGCTGGGTTCGGCCTTCCCGTATGCCGCCCGCCTGCTGTCGGTCGCGCTGGGCGCCAATCGTCGGCCTAGCAACCCGATTGCGCGCACGGCGCGCCGGTCGGCTATCCTTTCTCCTTGTGCCGTAACACCCCGTGTGGGTCGCGCGGGCCACGGGGTGTGGCGCAGCTTGGTAGCGCGCTTCGTTCGGGACGAAGAGGCCGCAGGTTCAAATCCTGTCACCCCGACCAATCGGCTTGAGGGCTCTGACCAACATCTACGGCTCCTTCGCCGCGCGAATGACCGGCACCCCTCGGCCCTGTAGCGGCTGCGGCGACTCCCGAAGATCGTGTGTCCACATCTCCCTCAGCGGGAGTTGGGGCCACACAATCAGCAACGCCGACCAGACGTCGCCGCCTCATTGGCCTTGCGGTCGCTGCTCTTGCCGAGCAGGACCGAGCAGGACCGCTCCCGCAGCGGTGGCCGACAGCATCGCGACGAACGTGTCGCACGGACCCGCACGGTAGGCCGTCCCCTCAGGCCAGGAGCCGAGCCCCGGACTCGATCAGCCCAGCGTGCCGATCTTGAACCTGGCCAGCGCATCGGTCGGCTTGCCCGCTCCGCGGTGTTGAGCCGTGAACGCCGCCGTGCCGTCCGTGCCGCACAATGCCTTGATGACATCGGCGCCGCCCTCGTGCCGGTCGATCCACGCCGTGAGGTCGTAGACGCCACCGCTCACCGCCGCCCAGCACGAGTCTTTGGTGTTGTGGGTGGCCACCTGCGCCATCGTGTATGCCGTCGCCCCCGCCGCTGCGCCGCTCGACGAGGAGGACGAGGACGAGCTGGATGAAGAGGACAACGAGGACGATGCACTCGCACCCGATGCCGCCGTGGTCGACGTCGAAGTCGCCGAGGCCGGGGTGGCCGGGGCGGCCGAGGTGGCGGCGATCTTGCCACTCCACACCGCGGTCGCCCCGCTGTGCCCGACGACAACGGTGAGCCCGATCGTCGCGAGCGCCAGCACGGCTGCCAGGATGCCGCCCACCGTCACCGCTGCCGACCCGCCGCCGGAAGCTCGGCCTGAGCCACTACCAGACCCACTCGCGCCAGCAGCAGCCGATCCCGCCGCGACTGATCCAGCCGACGACGCCCGGGCCCGGTCGGCGCGCCGGGCCAGGAGGAACCACACCACGGTGACGACCAGCAGGAGCACGGCCACGAGCGGCAGCCGCTCGCCCCATTCGGCGTGCTCACGCGGCATACCGACTCGCGCGGCGAGCGCCTCGCCGGACTTCTCGGCGACGACGGCAGCAGCGGTCCCAGCGGTCAGCGCCAGGAGGGTGAGCCACCCGAAGGTGCCGCGCCACCGCCGAACAAGCACGAGAGCGATGACCCCAAGCGCGGCGACCGGCAGCAGGACCACGGCCCCGTGCACCACCAAGGGGTGGACCGGCAGGCCGGAGATCGTGTCGAACGGACCGGAGTCGGCAACCAGCAAAGCAGTGCGTGATGACATAGTTGAAGGCTAAGTCAGCATGTGCCGAGATTCTCGGCGAGCGCCCACAAGGGAGGGTCGACCTGCCCGGTTGGGCACGGCATACCCCCTGTATGCCGTCCGCCCACCTCAGGTGACCAACCTCCCGTCCCAGCCCACTCCCGTTCCTCTCGTCCGACCCGGGCAAACCTGGCAGGCTGTCGACATGAAGAGCACCATGCAGACCACGCCCCTGCTCATCTCGTCGATGTTGCGCTACGGCTCGACGATCCACTCCCGATCCAAGATCATCACCTGGACCGGGACCGGTTCTCGCACAACGACGTTCGCCGAAGTCGGCACCAAGGCCGCCCAGTTGGCCCACGCGCTGCGAGGCCTGGGGATCACCGGCGACCAGCGCGTCGCGACGTTCATGTGGAACAACGCCGAGCACCTCATCGCCTATCTGGCGGTGCCCTCGATGGGGGCGGTGCTGCATGCCCTCAACATCCGGCTCTTCCCGCCGCAGATCATCTATGTCACGACGCACGCCGACAACAAGGTGGTCATCGTCGACAACACCTTGGCCCAGCCGTTCAGCGGGCTGCTGCCCCACCTCAAGACGCTGCGGCACGTCATCGTTAACGGCCCGATCTCCGACGAGGTCCGCGCCGCGCTCGAAGCCCCCGAGCACATCGAGAGCGTCCACGACTTCGACACCCTCATCGCCGACCAGCCGACGAGTTTCGACTGGCCAGAAGACGTCGACGAGAACGACGCCTCGTCGATGTGCTACACCTCCGGCACGACCGGCAACCCCAAGGGCGTCGCCTACTCGCACCGCGCCAACTACCTGCACGCCGGAGCCGTCCAGAACGGGCTGAGCATCCGGCAGGGCGACCATCTGCTCGTCGTCGTCCCGCTCTTCCACGCCAACGCGTGGGGCTTCCCCTACCTCGCGATGATCTCCGGCGCGACCCTGGTCATGCCCGACCGGTTCCTGCAGGCCGAGCCGCTCGCGAAGATGATCGAGGCCGAGAAGGTCACCGGCGGCGCTGGTGTGCCGACGATCTGGAACGACCTGCTGCAATACCTCGACAAGAACCCGGTCGATGTCTCGTCGTGCTCGATGCTCATGGTCGGCGGCTCGGCGGCCCCGCCGGCGCTCATGCACGCCTTCAAGGAGAAGCACAGCATCGACATCATCCACGGCTGGGGGATGACCGAGATGTCGCCGGTCGGCACCCTCGCGGTCCCGCCCGTCGAGGTCGAGGTCGGCTCGGAGGAGTATTGGCGCTACCGCACCGCCCAAGGCCGGCTCCTGCCCGGCGTCGAAGGCCGCCTGGTCGGCCCCGACGACGACCTGCAGCCCTGGGATGGCCAGAGTGTCGGCGAGCTGGAGGTCCGCGGCCCGTGGATCACCGGCTCCTACTTCGCCAACGGCTCCGAGTCGCCCGCCGAGCAGGCCGAGATGGAGTCGAAGTTCCACGACGGATGGCTGCGCACCGGTGACGTCGGCACGCTGACCGCCGACGGCTTCCTCGTGCTCACCGACCGAGCCAAGGACGTCATCAAGTCCGGCGGCGAGTGGATCTCCTCGGTCGACCTCGAGAACGTCCTCATGGCCCACCCCGACGTCCGCGAGGCGTCCGTGGTCGGCGTGCCCGACGACAAGTGGGGCGAGCGTCCGCTGGCCAGCGTCGTCCTCGCCGAAGGCACCGCCACGACCGTGGCTGACATCCGGGAGTGGCTGGGCGACAAGATCCCGCGGTGGCAGGTTCCCGAGCGGTGGGCCGTCATCGACGAGGTGCCCAAGACCAGCGTCGGCAAGTTCGACAAGAAGGTCCTGCGCGCCCGTTACGCCGAGGGTGGCCTGGACGTCACCACCCTGGGCTGATCGCCGTCCACCCCTCCGGTATGCCGTGCCGCTCGCCTGTGCGACACGGCATACCGGAGCGCCAGGCCCGCAGGACTGGGTGTGGTGGATCGCGCTGCCGAAACCGCGTTCCACCGCACGCCGACGGCGTGCATAGCGCTGCCAACTCCGCGCCGGCGTCTTGTCGCCCTATTCAGCCGGACAGCGATCCTGCGTCCCCAGCGCGAGAGCGCCCCGCAACGACAAGCCCCGCCACGAGAGCCAGCACCACCAACGTGCCCACCCCGACCCAGACGACCCACGGAACCCCACCACTAGAGGACACCGGCCCGGCCGCCGTCACCGACCCACCCGCCGTGCTCGACACAGCCGCCGAACTCGCCGCCGGGGCAGCCGGAACATCGGGGATCGGGTCTTTCCACGGCGCCGGAGCCAACCGAGTATTCACCGGCGGCTCCGGCCGAGACGGCTTCACCCGCTCATCCCACACCCCACGACCACCCGTATAACACGACCCCAACGGGTTGTGCTCCACCAACGGCACCTGCGCCGTCACCGCCGCAAACGCATCCACCACACCAAACCCCAACGGAACCGACGGCACGGACGTCGCACCAGACGGCCTCGTCGTCCTGATGATCCGATTCACCACATTCGCCGCATTCAACTCCGGATGCGCCGACCGAACCAACGCCACAATCCCCGCCACAATCGCCGTCGCGTCCGACGTCCCACACGCACCCCGATACCCACCACCAATCTTCGGGGTCACAATGTCCTGACACCCCAGCGACGTCGACGCCACCCGCGAATACGGGCCAGCCACCGCCGACCCACCACGATCAGTCTCATCGGGGGCAGGGTCGATCTTGCTGAGCGGGAACGTCGCCGGAGCCGTGTTCGCCCGAGGATCATGCTGCAACGACGCATCTGCGCCTGTCACACTCAACACCCCCCACAACCCCGCCAAATCGTTGATCTCCTGCGACGACCCACCATTACCCGTCGCCACCACGACCACCGCATCCCGAGCCTGCGCATACGCCATTGCCGCTGGCTCCCCGTACCCTCCTAGTGACACGCTGATCACGTCCGCACCCAAATCGGCACATTCCTTGATGCCATCCGAAGACCTCGGCACCTTCTCCAGCGAGACCGTCACCCAACGAACCTTCGCCTTCGGGGCCGTCCCCAACGTCCCTTCCTGTCGCCTGCCATGAGCATGGGACCGCTCTGAGCGGTTTTCTGCCAGGTTCATGGGACCACCTGGATTGCCAGTCATGGGACCACCCGGTGTGTCTTGCTGGTGGGTTCGCGGCCGGCTCGTTTGATCGCCTCGTCAGCG
>JBGAQN010000030.1:0-31657 GCA_044220725.1 Dermatophilaceae bacterium | reverse complement strand
CATACGCCACAATGGGCCCCGTGACCGGGCGCCGTGAGAGCAACGGGAGTTTCCCCACCCCCTTCGTGGAGCTGGACCGCTCGGCCTGGTCACGGCTGGCCAAGAACCATCCGTTGGAGATCACTGCGGACGACCTGACCCGGCTGCGCGGGCTCGACCACCCGTTGGACCTGCGCGAGGTCCAGGAGGTCTATCTGCCCCTCTCGCGCCTGCTGACGTTCTATTGCGAAGCTGTTGCGCAGCTGCACGGCGTGACCAGCGACTTCCTCATGGAGCGACGCCAACGGACCCCGTTCGTTATCGGCGTGGCGGGTTCGGTGGCCGTGGGCAAGTCGACGACCTCCCGCATCCTGCGCGAGCTGCTCTCGCGTTGGCCGTCGACGCCCAACGTCGAGCTCATCACCACCGATGGCTTCCTTCTGCCCAACGCCGAGCTTCGGCGGCGAGGTCTCATGCACCGCAAGGGTTTTCCCGAGTCCTATGACCGGCGCGCGCTGTTGCGCTTCCTCGCCGAAGTCAAGGGTGGACGTCCCGAGGTGTCAGCCCCGGTCTATTCGCACCTGTCCTATGACATCGTCCCCGACGAGCGCGTGGTCGTGCGCCAGCCCGATGTGCTGATCGTCGAGGGGCTCAACGTGCTCGGCGCTCCCCCCGTGCGGCCGATGGGGGGCACGGGGCTCGCGGTCAGCGACTTCTTCGACTTCTCCGTCTATGTGGACGCCAGGGTGTCGCATATCGAACGCTGGTATGTCGACCGCTTCCTCACGCTTCGGGCGACGGCGTTCGCCAACCCCGGGTCCTACTTCCACCGGTATGCCGCGCTGTCCGATGAGGAGGCAGTTGCCACGGCGCTGACCATCTGGGAGTCGATCAACGGTCCGAACCTCGTCGAGAACATCCTGCCGACCAGGCAGCGGGCAACTCTGGTCATCGTCAAAGGGGAAGACCACTCGGTGCAGAAGGTCCGGCTACGCAAACTCTGAGACGGGCGTGCCTTTGCGGTCCGGTGCGGCCGTCGATGTCGCCGATCGAGAGCCGCCGGTCGAGAGCCGCCGGTCGGAGGCTCAGTACCAGTTGTGGCTGACTGAGTGCGCCCAAGCGCCGCAGGGGGTGCCATAACGGCCGGCAATGTAGTTCAGGCCCCACTTGATCTGGGTCGCCGGGTTGGTTCGCCAGTCCGATCCGGCCGTCGCCATCTTCGAGGCGGGCAGCGACTGGGGTATGCCGTAGGCGCCCGAACTGCGGTTCGTGGCGTTCCAGCGCCAGTTGCTCTCCTTGGTCCACAGCTTGACCAGACAGGTGAACTGAGCGCTGTTCCACCCTCGGTCGGCCACCATGAGGGCGGCGACCGCCTTGGGGTCCTTCTGCGCGTTCGCCAGCACGCTGGCTCGTTGGGCGTCGCGCGCAGCGCGATCTGCGGCTGCCTGACGCTCCGCTTCGACTCGAGCTGCTTCGGCCCGAGCCGCTTCGGCGGCGGCAAGCTCTTCGGCAGTCGGCCCGGCCGCCACGCGCGGAAGCCGCTCGCGGTTGGCAGCGACGCTTTCCGCGTGCCCTGCCGCCGCTTCCCGCAGGCCGACAGGATTCGACTCTGACAGAGAATCGCCGACGAGTATGCCGAACGATGAGCCCGATGACGAGGCTGAGCCGCTCTTCGAGCCCACGGGCAGCGGATCGGCGAGAACGACGCCGGTCGTGGCGACTGGGCCCGCGCTCACGGTGAGCGAAGCACCGACCGCGGCGGTGGCAAGCGCAACAGTGGCTCCCACGTGCGCCACCGGGCGCAGTGAGGTCCAGGAACGACGGCCGCCCGCCGGGCCAGGTCCGTTGATTGACTCACTGTGACGGTGTCGACCGACGTACGGCTGCGCCACGTTCGCCCTCTCTGTCCGCGACACCGCAATGTCGAGCGTGGTCCGTCCTGTCCCCATGCATCTCAAGACGGCGTGCCTCTCAAGACGGCTTGCATCTCAAGACGGTGACCGCGGCGGATTCCGGCACGATGTTACCAAGTTGAGATGTTTGGTCCAGGGTGCCAGACAATCGCCAGTGAGCCAAATCCCAGACCGTCGGGCACACCAGGACGGTTGCGACGTGACCGATGGGGACGCCGCCCCCGACAGAGCCCCCAGCGCGCCCGTCCATCGGTTGGCGCCCGTCCACCGATTGGCAGGAAGTGGGGTGTGCCTTGGGGTTGCCCTAGATTGCGGTGCTTGCCCAAGATTGCGATATCGACACGGCCGGTTCAGGCAATGTTCATTGCCCGGCCACTCCAGACGAGGGGTGAACATGCCGTCAACCGGCCACCAGAACCCGGACCATCGCAGCTCCTCTGGCTCCGCAGGCTCATCGGGCTCCGCAGGCTCATCGGGCTCCGCGGGCCCCTCGGGGTCGTCGGACGACCAAGGGCGCCGCGACCTCGACGCGGCAAAGGCGGCGGCGGTTCGTCTGCGACGACTGCGCCGGCGCGAGCTGGCGGCGCGGGACGACGACGTGCCGAGCACGGATCTGGACCCCGAGAGCTTCGCGCTGCGCCGTCCGGCCATCGAATACCGCACGACCTCGACTGAGCCGAGCCTGCTGCTCAAAGCCCTGCAGATCGCCACTCCGGGGATGCGGACCTTTCAGCACTATCGGCGACACTGGCTTCGGCCAGACATCTTCGCTGGGATTGCCGTCGTGGCCTACATGGTCCCCCAGTGCATGGCCTACTCGGCGATCGTCGGGGTGCCACCGGAGGTCGGGCTCTCCACCGCCCTGGGCGCACTCATCGTCTATGCCGTCATGGGCCAGTCCCGAATGCTCTCGGTGGGTCCTGAGTCCACCGTTGCGCTCATTGCCGGCGTGGCGATCGCGCCGTTCGCGGCCGGCGACCCGGTCAAGGCGACCACCCTGGGCGCGGCCTTGTCGCTCATCGTTGCGGCCTGGTGCTTCGTCGCCCGGGCGCTGCGAGCATCGTCGAACAGGTGCAGTCGTTCTTGTCTGTCGTGCACAACACCCACTGGACCACCTTGTGGGTGGGGATGGGCACCTTCGTCTTCCTCATGCTCGTGCACTGGGTCCGGCACAGTTGGCCGGCCACCCTGATTGCCGTCGCTGCGGCTACCGTGGCCTGCACGGTCTTCCAGCTCAAGGACCAGGGGGTTGCCGTCCTCGGCACCGTGCCCACCGGTCTGCCCATCCCGTCGTTGCCGTCGGTGTCCTGGTCGGAGATCGAGTCGCTACTGCCGGCTGCCGTGGGTGTGGCGATCGTCGCCTATGGCGACAACACCCTGGTGGCCCGCGGCTTCCCGGCGCCACTGGACCCCGATGAGGACCGCAGTGTCAACGCCATCGAGCCGCAGCAGGAACTCGTCGCCCTTGGTGGTTGCCATGTGGCGGTCGGACTGCTGGGGGGCTTCCCCGTCTCGTCGTCCGGATCGCGCACCGCCCTGGCCGTGGCGGCTGGGGCCCGAACCCAGATGTATTCCGTCGTCGCGGCGCTCATGCTCGTCGTCGTCCTGTTCGTCGCCGGCCCACTCATCGCCAACCTTCCTCAGGCTGCCCTGGCCGCCGTCGTCTTCTATGCGGCGAGCAAGCTCGTCAATGTCCAGGAAATCAAGCGGTTGGCGCGGTTCCGCAAGCGCGAGCTCATGCTGGCGGCGACCGCCACCGTCGGAACAGTTCTGTTCGGCGTGGTCACCGGCATCGGGATCGCCATCGCGCTCAGCGTGCTCGAGATGACTCAACGGTTGGCTCGCCCGCACGATGGGGTGCTCGGGCGGGTCCCCGGGCTACCCGGAATGCACGACGTCGCTGACTACCCCACCGCTCAGACGCTGCCTGGCCTGGTGGTCTACCGATATGACGCCCCGCTCTTCTTCGCCAACGTGGGCGATCTGCGTCGGCGGGCCCTCATGGTTATCGACCAGGAGAACGCCGCCCACCCGCAGAGTCCGGCGAGATGGTTCGTCCTCAATGTCGAAGCAAACGTCGAGGTGGACATCACCGCCGCTGACGGCCTGGCTGAGCTGCAGAAGGACCTCAGCGGGCGCGGGGTGCGCCTCGGGCTGGCTCGAGTCAAGCAAGACCTCCTGCTCCCCCTACAGCGAGCCGGGCTCATGGAACTCATCGGACCGGACATGCTCTTCCCGACCCTGCCGGTCGCCGAGAAGGCATACCTCGTTTGGGCCAATCAGAACCCCTACGTGCCGCCGGAGCCGTTGGCGAGCGAGCCGGCCGATGACGAGGACCTGCCCGTCTGGAACGTCTACCGCATCACCGAGGAAGGCGCGGCCGCTGCCTCGGTGGAGGCGGGCCCGGGGATCGTCGCCAAGGCAACGCAGGCGGCCATCAGAAAGGCGCATGCGGCGGCTGCGGTGGTCACGTCGGCCATCGCGCCCTCGCACAACGAGGGCGACGCTGAGGGGCCGGAGGGTCCGCGGCCGGAAGCCGCAGAACCGCAGGGAGCCCAGCACGAGCCTGAGGATGTCGGCGAAGTCACCGAGAATGACGCACCAAAGGGCCCCGACCCGGCATCGAAGGGCTGACCGACACTCGGGAGCGGCAATGCGTGGCCATCGCGTGCAGCTCGAGCGCAGCGCTAACGACCGAAGCGGCGTTCCCGACTGCCGTAGGAGCGCAGCGCGCGCAGGAAGTCGACCCTCCGGAAGTCGGGCCAGTAGGCCTCGCAGAAGTAGAACTCGCTCTTGGCGCTCTGCCACAGGAGGAAACCGCCGAGGCGTTGCTCGCCGGAGGTCCGGATGACCAAGTCGGGGTCGGGCTGGCCGCGGGTATACAGGTGCGCGGCGATCTCTTCGACGCTCACCTTGTCGGCGATCTGCTCGATCGGAGTGCCGTCGGCGGCGTGGGTGAGGATGAGCCGACGCACGGCGTCGGCGATCTCGCGCCGGCCCCCATACCCCACGGCGACGTTGACGGTCAGCCCGGTGACGTCCGCCGTCGCCGCCTGCGCGGCCCGTAAGGCGTCGGCCGTCGCCTCCGGCAGCAGGTCGAGGGCACCGATCGGGTGCAGTCGCCACCGATGTGCCGCCGCAAGGTCGCTCACGGCCTGCTCGATGATCCGCAAGAGCGGCTCCAACTCGTTGGAGTCGCGGTCCAGGTTGTCGGTCGAGAGCAGCCACAGGGTGACCAGTTCGACGCCGGCCTCCTCGCACCACGCGAGCAGGTCCTGGATCTTGTCCGCGCCAGCTTGATGCCCGCCGACGGTGTCGAACCCGTTGGCCTTGGCCCAGCGCCGATTGCCGTCGAGCATGACGCCCACATGGCGGGGCACGTTCGCCCGATCCAGGTCATGGGCCAGACGACGCTCGTAGACGCCGTAGAGCACGTCGCTCAGGCCCACCTCGCTCCGCCCTTTCGCTTGCCCGTCACCATGACCGGTTGGTCGCTGACACGCTACTCCCGTATGCCGTGGCGCTCGCGTCCGTGCGTTGAGTTCGCCCTGGTGTCCCGCTACTCCCGTGAGCTCGGCGGGTCGCGCCGGGGTTCGTCGACTCTGGAAACTCATGAGTTTCCCTTTCCTCCATCGGATCCCATCGCGGACTCGGAAACCGATGAGTTTCCAGCTCGTCGACGCACTAACTTACGGACTCGTAAGTTACGGAACCGTAAGTTAGACTCGTTCCATGAGCGCGATCCACCCGCCCGAGCACCTCGCCCCGAAGCCTGTCCTGCGTGGCTGGTTGCATGCCGGAACCTTCCCCCTGGCGCTCATCGCGGGCGTGGTCCTCATCGCGCTGGCGCCGGAAGGCCGAGCCAGAATCGGCGCAGCGGTGTTCGTGGCTTCGGCGGCGATGCTCTTTGGCACGTCGGCGATCTACCACCGCGGTCAGTGGTCGGCCCGGGCCCACACCCTGCTCAAGCGGCTGGACCACTCGAACATCTTCCTCATCATCGCCGGGTCCTACACCCCGTTCGCCCTGTGCCTGCTCGCCCCAGACCAGGCCCGCAGCCTGCTCTTGACGGTGTGGCTCGGCGCGATCGGTGGCGTCGCGTTCCGGGTGTTTTGGGTCAATGCGCCCCGGTGGCTCTATACCCCGATCTACGTCGCGCTCGGTTGGGTTGCCGTCTTCTACTTCACTCCGCTGCTGGCCGGCGGCGGGGCCACGGTGATGACCCTCATCGTTGTCGGAGGCGTGCTCTATACGCTCGGCGCCGTCGTCTATGGCACCAAGCGGCCCAACCCCTCACCGCGCTGGTTCGGCTTCCACGAGGTGTTTCACGCCTGCACCGTGGCGGCGTTCATCACTCACTTCGTGGCCGTCGCGCTCGCGGCATACACCGTCGCCACGGCGTGACGGAACGGCCGGTGCGCTAGCGCGTGCTGCTCTCGCCGTCCTGAGAGTCTGTCGTCGGCTCAGCCTGCGCAGCCCCGCCACCTGACGAACCACCCGACGAGCCACCCGCCGCGCCGGATCCCTCGGCGTTGCCCGCCTTGCCTCCCTTGGCCGCTTCGGCTGCCTCGAGCGCGGCCAGCCGGTCCCGCTCGCGGTAGGCCATCCGGCGCATCCGACCGTTCATGTTGCGCATGAGGAAGTAGAGCGCCACCGCCAGCGCGAAGAACGCGAGGAACGCGCCGATGCCCGGCCCGACTGCCGTGTTGGGAACTGGACCACCCATCTAAACCGCCACCCGTCCGTCGAACACCAGCGCCAGGTCCTGACGCATCGCCATGCCGTCTGCTTCCTCCGGCGTGCCAAGCCCGGCGAACAGGTCGTTCTCCTCGTCGAGGATCGGCACATAGGACAGGGCCGCCTCGAAATCCTCGGTCGGCCAGACCCGCCGCTCCAGATCGCGTGGCATCTTGAACCACGAGCCCTCGGGGTCGACCTGGGTCGCATGCGCGAGCAAGGCGCGGTCGCGAGCGCTGAAGTAGTCGGCGCATGGCACCCGCGTGGTGATCCGCCGCTGTCCGCGCCGCTCGATGTTGGCCACCCACTCGGCATACGGCGACTCCAGCCCGGCCCCCATCAGCGCGTCGTGGAACGCGCGGATCCGGCCGCCCGAGTGGGTCTGGTTGTAGTAGAGCTTCAGCGGTTGCCACGCGTCACCCGCATGGGGGTATGCCGTGGGGTCACCGGCCGCCGCGAAGGCCGACATCGACACGGTGTGGGTCATGATGTGGTCCGGATGCGGATAGCCGCCGTGCTCGTCATAGGTCGTCACAACGTGCGGGCGGAACTCTCGAATGACCCGGACCAGCGCCTCGGTGGTCACCGAGATCGGCTCCAGCGCGAAGCACCCCTCGGGCAGCGGTGGCAGCGGGTCGCCCTCCGGCAACCCCGAATCGACGAACCCCAGCCAGACATGCTCGACCCCCAGGGCGGCGGCCGCGGCGGCCATCTCGTCGCGACGGACCTGAGCGATGTCACGAAGGATGTGCGGGTCGTCCTTGAGCGCTTCGTTGAGCACATCGCCCCGCTCTCCGCCGGTGCAGGAGACGACGCGGACCCGCGCGCCCCCGGCGACATACATCGCGGTAGCCGCCGCGCCCTTGCTCGACTCGTCGTCGGGGTGGGCGTGAACGGCCAGCAGGCGGAAGCCTTCGTGCATACCTGGCTCGTGTCCTTCACGGGAGGGGGTTACGGTGGACCATCATCCCACCCTGACGACGGAAGGTGTCGCACGTGGCGGCAGGAGGCCTGCGGATCACTCCCGGGACCGGCAAGTGGTGGGCGTTGGGGATCGCGTTCACCCTCGCCTTCACCGTGTTCGCGTCCTGGCGCGTGCTGTCGGTGTCCGACCAGGCGATCGATGCGACGACGACCGGGTTCAAGGTCGTGGACGAGCGGACCCTCAAACTCACCTTCGATGTCCACAAACCGCCGCAGATCGCAGTGGTGTGCACCGTCCAGGCCCAGGACCAGAAGAAGAACGTCGTCGGGACGCTGACAGTCGACATTCCTGCGGCGACCGAGCGGACCACCACCCATGAGGTGCTCATCAAGACCACCACGCAGGCCTTCGCCGGGTTGGTGCACGACTGCGTCCGACGTTGACCTGCCAGCCGCCGCGACCGGGCAGGGAACCCATGGAGCGCCTGACGCGCGGCTAGAGTCGCTCGTCATGACCACGCAGCGCGCACGAGGCTTCGCGACCACGGCCATCCACGCTGGGCAGGAAGCTGACGAGGCCACCGGCGCGGTAGTGACCCCGATCTACCAGGTGTCGACCTTCAAACAGGACGGCGTCGGCGGGCTGCGCGGTGGCTATGAATATTCGCGCTCGGCCAACCCCACTCGAGCTGCGCTGGAGGAGTGCCTCGCGGCGCTGGAGGGCGGCTCCCGCGGGTTCGCCTTCGCCTCGGGCCTGGCCGGGCAGGACTGCGTGGTCCGCTCGCTCCTCGGTCCGGGTGACCATCTCGTCGTCCCGACCGACGCCTATGGCGGCACGTACCGCTACGTCAACCGGGTCGCCCGGGCGCACGGCGTCGAGCACACCGTGGCGCCGATGTCGGATCCGTCGGCGGTCCGAGCGGCCATCGAGCCGGGGCGCACCAAGCTCGTCTGGGTCGAGACCCCCTCCAACCCGCTGCTGGGCGTCGCCGACATCGCAGCTCTCGCGACCATTGCTCACGACGCGGGCGCCCTCCTCGTCGTCGACAACACCTTCGCGACGAGCTACCTCCAGCAGCCGCTCGCGCTCGGCGCCGACATCGTCACGCACAGCACGACGAAGTATGCCGGTGGGCACAGTGACGTCGTCGGCGGCGCCGTCGTCGTCGCCCGGGAGGTGGGGGTCGCGGCATACGCTGACGCGGCCGATCGGATCGCCTTCCACCAGAACGCGATCGGCGCCGTCGCGGGGCCGTTCGACGCGTGGCTCGTGCTGCGAGGCCTGAAGACGCTGGCCGTGCGGATGGAACGCCACTGCGACAACGCCGAGCGGGTGGTGGCGTTCCTTAGCGGCCACGACGCGGTGAGCCAGGTGCTCTACCCCGGGCTGGCCGGCCACCCCGGGCACGAGATCGCGGCTCGGCAGATGCGCCGCTTCGGCGGGATGGTGTCCTTCCGGCTCCGGCGCGGCGAGGACGCTGCGGTCAAGGCGTGTGCGGCCGTCTCGCTCTGGACGCTCGGGGAATCCCTCGGTGGGGTGGAGTCGCTCATCGAGCACCCAGGCCGGATGACCCATGCCTCGGTGGCCGGGACCGCCCTTGAGGTGCCGAGCGACCTGATCCGACTCTCGGTCGGCATCGAGGACGTCGAAGACCTCATCGACGACCTGCGCGAGGCCCTGGACATCCACGGCTGATGGCGACCCAGGCCGCGACGGCGGCACACACCACGAGGCCGGATCGCGGCGAGCGACGCGGGGCGATGCTCGTCGTCGACGTCGGCTCGACGTTCACCAAGGCCGCTCTCGTCGACCTCACGAGCGGTCGGGTGTCGGCTCGGGGCGAGACCCCGACGACGCTGGACACCGACGTCATGGACGGCGTGCGATTCCTCGCCACGGAGTTGGGCGATCGGACGGCCGTCGACGAGGGACGGATTCTCGCCTGCTCCTCGGCCGGCGGCGGGCTGCGCCTGGCCGTCGTCGGCTACGAACGGATGGTGACCGCGGAGGCCGGCTATCGGGTCGGGCTCTCGGCCGGCGCGAAGGTTGTCCATGTGGCCTCGGGGGCCCTAGGCCCGGACGAGCTCGCCGCCCTCGCCGACGCCCGACCCGACGTCGTCCTCCTCGTCGGCGGCACCGACGGCGGCAACGCAGAGGTCTTGCAGCACAACGGAACTGCTCTCGCCTCCTGCCCCCTCCCCCGCGACGTGCCGGTCGTCGTGGCCGGCAACGTCGACGCACAACCGCTCGTCGCCACCGCCCTGACGCGGGCCCGGCGGCCCCATGTGCTCGCCGACAACGTCCTGCCCGAGATCGGGGTCGTCGCTCCCGAGGGTGCCCGGGCGGCGATCCGCGAGGTGTTCCTCCGGCACGTCATCGGCGGCAAGGGCCTGTCCCGCGACCCGGCCTTCGCCCGGGTGGTCCGCGCGGCGACCCCCGACGCGGTCCTCGCCGGGGTCGAGGTGCTCGCCGAGACCCTCGACCAGGACGTGCTCGTCCTCGATGTCGGCGGTGCCACGACCGATGTCTACTCGGCCGTCACCCCTCGCGGGGAAGACGCCGGCCTGCGCAAGGAGGTCGTCGCCCAGCTGCGCTACTCCCGCACCGTCGAGGCCGACCTCGGGATGCGCTGGAACGCCGAAGGGGTGATCGACGCCGCCCTCCGCGAGCACCTCCCAGCCCCAGCCGCGCTGCGCCGGTATGCCGCCCGTCTGGGTGAGCACCCGGCATACCTCCCAGCGGGGCCAGCCGAAGCAGAGCTGGACCTGGACCTGGGCCGGTTGGCGGCGACCATCGCGGTCCGGCGCCATGCCAGGCCGCCGTTCCCCGGAGAGGCGCCGCGGGCGTTGACCGACCTCGGGCTGGTGCTCGGGTCGGGCGGGGTGCTGCGGCATACCCGCGACGACGCTTCACACGCGTTGCTCACTGCGGTCGCTACCGACCATGCCGGCGGGTGGCGGGTGCCGCGGGCACCTCGGTTGGCGGTCGACGCGGCATACCTGCTCGTGGTCGTCGGGTTGCTCGCCGCGGGTCACCCCGACACCGCCCGGGCGGTGGCCAGAGCGCTGGCCGGGCTCGACGGATAGCCTTGCCGGACATGGACGCCTTGCCGGTCAGCCTCACGGACATTCGGGCCGCACGCGAGGTGTTGCGGGGCATCGTTCGGGAGACTCCGATGGAGCCCAGCCGGGCGTTGTCCGAACACCTCGGTGCGGCGGTCCACCTCAAGTGCGAGAACCTCCAGCGGGCCGGGTCGTTCAAGATCCGCGGCGCCTACACCCGGATGAGTCGACTGACGGCCGACGAGAAGGCTCGCGGGGTCGTCGCGGCGAGCGCGGGCAACCATGCCCAGGGGGTCGCGCTCGCCGCCCAGTTGCTCGGGATCTCGGCGACGGTCTTCATGCCGACGGGGGCTCCGCTGCCCAAACTCGCGGCGACCCGCGGTTATGGGGCCGACGTCATCCTGCACGGAACGACCCTCGACGAGGCCCTCGTCGAGGCGCTGGCCTTCGCCGAACGGACCGGCGCGATCCTCATCCACCCGTTCGACCATGCGGACATCGTTGCGGGACAAGGGACCTGCGGGCTGGAGATCCTCGAGCAGGTGCCTGACGTCCAGACCATCGTCTGCGCGACGGGCGGCGGCGGGCTCGTCGCTGGCATCGCCGCGGCCGTGAAGGCCCAGCGCCCCGATGTGCGGATCATCGGTGTGCAGGCCGAGCAGGCGGCCGCGTGGCCGTTGTCGCTGGCCGCTGGAGCCCCCGTGGCGTTGACCTCGATGCAGACGATGGCCGACGGGATCGCGGTCGGCCGTCCGGGGCCGGTGCCCTTTGCGGTCGTGTCGAGTCTGGTCGACGAGATCCACACCGTCACCGAGGCCGGCCTGTCCCGGGCCGTCGTCATGCTCCTGGAGCGCGCCAAGTTGGTCGCCGAGCCCGCGGGCGCCGCCGCCGTTGCCTGGCTCATCGAGTCGGGTATGCCGCTCACGGGCCCCGTCGTCGCCGTCATCTCGGGGGGCAATATCGACCCGCTGCTCATGCTGCGGATCGTCCGTCACGGCCTCACTGCGGCCGGACGATTCCTGGAGATCGCCGTGCAGGTGCCCGACCGTCCGGGGTCGTTGGCCCGATTGATCGCCGACCTCGCCGAATGTCAGGCCAACGTCGTCGAGGTCAACCATGTCCGGACGACCGCCGGGTTGGCGGTCGACGAAGTGCAGATCGCCGTCGAAGTCGAAACCCGAGGGACCGCCCATCGACAGCAGGTGTTGACGGCGTTGCGCGACAAGGGCTATCGGCTCGTCTTCGGGAGTTGACGCGGCATACCCGCGCGGTTGGCCGCCCTCACGTGTGCCCGCGACGGGCGCGGAGTCAGCCCGCGTAGGGGCGGGTGTGCAGGATCTTGACCTCGACGGTCTTGCCGTTGGGCGCGACATAACTGACCGTTTCGCCAACCGTGCGACCGTTGACCGCGCCTCCCAGCGGGCTGGCCTCGCTGAAAACGTGCAGGTCCGTGTGGTCCTGGATCTCCCGGTGACCAAGCAGGAAGGTCTCTTCCTCGTCGAACATCTCGACCGTGACGACCATGCCAGGCTCGACAACGCCGTCGTCCGGCGGCGGGGTGTCGCCGACCGTGGCGGACTCGAGCAGCTGGGTGATCTGGCGGATCCGGGCCTCCATCTTGCCCTGCTCCTCCTTGGCAGCGTGGTAGCCGCCGTTCTCGCGCAGGTCACCTTCCAGGCGCGCGGCCTCGATCTTCTTGGAGAGCTCGACGCGCCCTTCGGTCGAGAGCTGCTCCAGCTCGGCCTTGAGCCGGTCGTAGGCCTCCGGGGTGAGGTAGGCGCTCTTCGCGGTCTCGGTCATGATGGGTTGCTCCTTGGCTGTCCGAGGCAATAGCCGATGCGCGGCTCGTGCTCGGAAGGGGTTCTCGTCAGGGTCACACGTGGCGCGGACGCCTGGTTGAAGACGACAGTTTAGCAAGAGCTGGAGCGCAGCGCCCGGTTCGTGTTCGTGGGAGTCCTGGCTGCAGTTGACTCAGTGCAGCGCCGAGCCGCCCGGGACGGTGAGCCGGGGAAGGAAGACGTGGACGACCGGTCCGATGGACAGCGCGAACAGGATCGTCCCCAGGCCGAGGTTCCCACCGAGCAGCCACCCGATGGCGACCACGGTCACCTCCAGGCCCGTGCGGATGAGCCGAACCGACCGCCCTGTGACGCGAACCAGGCCGGTCATCAACCCGTCTCGCGGCCCCGGTCCCAGCCGCGCCCCGATGTAGGCCGCCGTCGCCACCCCGTTGATGAGGATTCCCAAGACGAGGTATGCCGCCCGCCACCCCAGCGACTCGGGCGCCGGCAGGGCGCGGAGCATGGGGTCGAGCACCGCGCCGATGACGATGGCGTTGCTCACGGTGCCGATGCCCGGCTTCTGCCGCAACGGAATCCACAACAGGAGCACACAAACGCCGACGATGATCGACCAGGTGCCCATGGTGAGGCCCCAATGGTTGACCAGGCCCTGTTGGAAGACGTCCCAGGGGATGACTCCGAGACCCGCCTGAAGGATGAGCGCCTCGCCGAAGGCGAAGGTGACCAGCCCGGCATACAGCTGGACCAGGCGCCGCGGGAGGCGGGCGTTCGCAGTCGGTACGGGTTCGGCCGGGGTCACCGGTGGAGGCTATCGGCGATACTGCCGGGCATGGGTTTCCTTTTCGGCCGCCGGACCTCCTTCGTGACGCGTGAGGAGGCGCTGCCGGGGCGGCAGTCCCGCCCGTATGCCGTCTCCCCCACCCACGTCGTCCTCGGCACCCCGCTGGAGGGCCCCTGGCCGGCGGGTTCGGAGGTCGTCTACCTCGCGATGGGGTGTTTCTGGGGCGTCGAGCGGATCTTCTGGCGGCTGCCCGGGGTGATCGTCACCGCGGTGGGCTACATGGGCGGGTACACCCCGAATCCGACGTATGAGGAGACCTGCACGGGGCAGACCGGGCACGCCGAGACGGTCCAGGTCGTCTACGACCCGGCCGCGACGTCGATCGGCGCGCTGCTCAAGGTGTTCTGGGAGAACCACGATCCCACCCAGGGCAATCGGCAGGGCAACGACGTGGGGACGGCATACCGGTCGGCGATCTTCTGGACCACCCCGGAGCAGGAGGCAGCAGCGCTGGCGACCCGCGGCGCCTTTCAGACGGTGTTGCGGGACAACGGTTTTGGGGCGATCACGACCGAGATTCGATCGGCGGCCGGCGCGGGAGAGTTCTATCTGGCCGAGGACTACCACCAGGGGTATCTGCACAAGAACCCGTCCGGCTATTGCAACCACGGCCCCAACGGGATGACCTGCCCAGTCGGGATCGCTTCGAGCTGATCGCCTTAGCCCGATCGCCTTGACATAGGAACAACACTAGTTATATAACTAGTGCTGTTCACGAAAGGAGGAGCCATGGCACGTCCCACCCGGGTCGCCCCGGAAGTCATCGAGCAGGCCGCCGTCAACCTGGTCCGCGCCAACGGCCTCTCTGCGCTCACCGCAAGGGGCGTCGCCGACGCACTCGGGGTCTCGACCCAGCCGGTCTACTCCTCGTGGGGATCGATGGACGCCCTACGGGAGCGGGTCGACGAGCGGGTCCGCGCCTTCATCCAGACCTACCTCGCCCAACCGGAGCCAGGGGCCCCACCCATGCTCTCCCTCGGGCTGCGGACCGTGCGCCTGGCCATGGAGGAGCCGCACCTGTTCGACCTCGCGGCGGCCTGGATGCGGCACCAGATCGCCGGCCCTCCCCCTCCGCCGATCATCGCGGCACTGCGGGCCGACCCTCGTCTGGCCACGGCGTCGGTCGAACGGCTCACCCAGGTCAACGCCCTCATGTGGATCTTCACCCAGGGCCTAGCCGCGATGGTCCGCGACGGCAGCGCGATCACCAATCTCGACTCGGCCCGCCTGCACCTGACGACGGCCGGCGACGCCATGATCGCCCACGTCGCCTCCCAGCCGGACCCGTAACCCCTTCTCCTGCAACGGAATACCACCCCCGCTGACCGCGGGAGGTGAGCGCACGGCATACCAATCCGGTATGCCGCCCACCCACCTGCCGTGCCGACGCGCGCCATCGCGCCCACTGACCTCACCCCGGAAGGCTTCGCCATGCCCTCAGCCCCGCCTCGAACTCGGCCGCCGACCACCCCGGCGCTGCGCTCGACGACGTTCCGCACCCTGTTGCTCAGCGAGCTCGTGTCGCTCGTCGGCGACCGACTCGTGGTCGTCGCGCTCGTCGCCCTCGTCTATGAACAGACCCGATCCGCCTCGGCCGTGGGAATCCTCATGCTGCTCAAGGCCGTCCCGGCCGTGGCGCTGGGCAGTCTGGCTGGTGCACTCGTCGACCGGTGGAACCGCAAGTGGGTCATGGTCGGATCGAACCTGGCCCAAGGCTTGCTCGTCCTGCTCATCCCGCTCACCCACAGCCTGCCGGTGCTCTTCGTGACTTACTTCGCGATGTCGATCGTCAACCAGCTCTTCATCCCGGCGCGGGCGGCGACGATTCCCGACCTGGTCCCACCGACCGCCTTGATGTCGGCGAACTCGCTGTTCGGCGCCGCTTTCGTCGGGGCCATCGCGATCGGCCCGGCCGTCGGCGGGTGGGTCGGCGAGAGTTTTGGCCTCGATGCAGCCTTCTATCTGGACAGCCTCACTTTCCTCGTCCCGGCCATCGCGGTCGCCCTGCTGCGGTTGCCGTCGGGCCGCTCCAGACCCGCTGGCCGGGCGAGCCTGTCCGGCGAGGCTCGCGCCGGCTGGTCCTACCTGCGAGGCCACCGGCATCTGCTCGTCGCTCTGGCCAGCACGATCGGGGCCTTCCTCGTCATTGCCGTCATGGGCGTCCTCGGGGTGGTCGTCGCCAAGGATTCCTTGGGCCTGGGCACCAGCGGTTACGGCGGGATGATGTCCGCGATGGGGGTCGGCATGCTCGCAGCCGTCGTCCTGGTCGGTCGCTCCCGGGGAGGGTCCGACCGCAGTCGGCTCGGCCTGGTCGGCCTGCTCCTGGCCGGCGGATCGCTGACCGTTCTGCCGCTCGTCACGATCGTCCCGCCCGCGATGCTCCTCTCGGCGGTCATGGGGGTCGGCATCCTCACCGTCCAGGTGAGCACCCAAACCACCCTGCAAAGCGTCCCGGCCGATCTGCGCGGCCGGGTCATGGGCGTCAACCAGACCGCGACCGGGCTGGCCCAGCTGCTGGCCACCGCCCTCACCTCACTGCTCGCCGGCACCGTCGGACCGAGCGCCGTCCTCATCGGCACCGGACTGCTCGTCACGCTCGGCGCCGCCACCCTCATCACCCTCGTCCGTCCTCGCTCGGAAGGCCCCCTCTCATGACTCACGTCGCCCCCCTTGCTCATTTCGGCCCCGCCGACCTCGCTGTCGCTGGCGGCAAGGGCGCCGGTCTGGGTGACCTCATCGCAGCCGGTATGCCGGTTCCGCCCGGCTTCGTCATCACCACCGCCGCCTACCGCGAGGTGGTGTCCGCGAACGGCATCCAGGGCGCCATCCTCGCCGCCCACGAGACCGCGCGCGTGGAGGATCCCGCGTCGCTGGAGACGGCCGCGGCGACCATCGCGGGACTGTTCGAGTCGGCGGTCATATCGCCTGCGCTTGCCGCCGACATCGAGGCCGCGTATGCCGCCCTCGGCCTCCCCGGCGCCCCCGCGGCCGTGGCGGTGCGCTCGTCGGCGACCGCCGAGGACTTGGAGGACGCGTCGTTCGCCGGACAGCAGGAGACCTTTCTCAACGTCGTCGGCATGGCGGCGCTGGGCGAGGCCATCCGGCGGTGTTGGGCGTCGTTGTGGAGCGGCCCGGCCATCGCCTATCGGCGGCGGGAAGGGATCGACCCCGGTGAGGTGGCGTTGGCCGTCGTTGTCCAGGTGCTCGTCCCGGCGGACTCACCGGGCGATTCGGCCGGGGTGCTGTTCACCGCCGACCCCGTGAGCGGGCGACGCGACCATCTGGTCATCGACGCGACGTGGGGGCTCGGGGAGGCCCTCGTCGGAGGCCAAGTGATCCCCGATCACCTCGTCGTCGACGCGCGCACGGGTGCCTGGCTGCGCGAGCAGGTCGCCGACAAGCAGGTCATGACGGTGCGGGACGAGCAGGGCGTGACTCTCGTGCCGGTGCCGGAGGACTTGCGCCGCGCACCCGTGCTGTCGACCGAGCAGGTGAGCACCCTCGTCGAGATCGCCCGCGCCATCCAGGCTCACACCGGGCGGCCGAGCGATGTCGAATGGGTGAGCCACGACGGGCGCATCCTCGTGACCCAGGCGCGCGCCATCACCTCGTTGCCGCCTGATCTGATGGGTATGGAGTGGTCGCGGCAGATGCTCATCGAGCGCTACCCCGACCCGATCACTCCGCTCACCTGGTCGGCCGTCAGCTCGACGTTCTTCGCGTCGCTGGCCACGACGTTGCGGGCGCTCGGCGGGGAGTTGCCGACCGATGTGCCGATGATCCGGCTCATCCACGGTCGGGCTTATGTCAATGTCACCGCTTTCCAGCAGGGGATGCAGTCGTTGCCGTTGCGACCGCCGGTAGCGTCGGAGGACGCAGGCTCGCCGGACGCTCCGGGCGCTTTGGGTGCGGCGGGGGATGCGGGTGCGGCTGGGGATGCGGGTGCGGCTGGGGATCCGGGTGCGGCGGGCAAGCGCTCATCTTCCCGGCCAAGGCCGAACAAAGCGATGGCGACGGCCGCCCTCGGGCTGGTTCGGCTCGTGCTCGGCACGCATCGGGACTGGGAGCGGCGACTGCCTGACTACGTCGAGCGGATCACTGCCGGAGCGTCGACCCATTGGGAGGAGCGTTCGACCGCGGACCTGTTGGCGGCACGGCATACCTCCGCCGAAGCTCTCATCCCCATGCTGGACAACCACGCGCGGGCGATCGTCGCGGCCGACCTGACCTTGCAACTGCTCGGGGGGATCACCCGCCGCTGGCTTGGCGACGAGGACCAATCCCTCGTGTTGGCGCTGTTGTCCGGCTTGACCGGCAACCTCACTGTGGAGACCAACCGCGCGTTGTGGCAGTTGGCTCAGCTCGACCGGAGCAGCCCCGAGTTCGAGGCCGACTTGGCGGACTTCCTCACGCGCTATGGTCATCGGTCGCCGCGCTATGAGTTCAGCCACCCGACCTGGCGCGAAGATCCCAGTCAGGTCCGGGAGCTCATCGCACTCGTCGCGGCCGGGAGCCCCGACCCTGCCATCGGCGAGACCAAGCTGCGGGCGGCCCGGGAGCTGGCCACCGCCCAAGCCCGGGCACGGTTGCCGCTGGCCAAGCGGATGGTGTTCGACCGAGCGTTGTCGTTGGCGCAGACCTACTTCCGGCTGCGCGAGAATCAGCAGTTCTTCCTCGTCCTCGGCGTGCCGGCGATGCGCGCGATCCTGCTGGAGTTGGGTCGCCGATTCGCCGCCGAGGGCTTGATTCCAGCCGCGACGGACGTCTTCTTGCTGGAGAACGACGAGGTTGACGCGATGGCTGCCAGGCTGGCGAACGTGGCGTACAGCGGCCCACCCGCCCCAACCGACCCGGCTGGCCTGGTCGAGAAGCGGCGATCCGAACTTGACTGTCACCGGCGCAGTTCCGCGCCGGTGCACCTCGGGGGGGCTCCGACGCCGGCCACCGTGGGGGATGGCGGGATGAGGGGGATCGCGGCCAGCCGCGGCACGGCCACAGGCCGGGCCCGGCTGGTCCGCGGGCCCGAGGATTTCGCTGCCGTACGACCTGGCGACATCCTCGTCGCACCAGCCACGTCTCCCGCCTGGACCCCGCTGTTTGGGGTGGTCGCCGGGTTGGTCACCGAGTTCGGCGGGCTGCTCTCCCATGCCGGGGTCGTCGCTCGCGAATACGGCCTCCCGGCCGTCCTCGGCGTGCCGGACGCCATGGCGCTCATCCAGGACGGCGACGAACTGACCATCGATGGGGGCACTGGCCAGGTGATCATCTTGACTGCCCTGACGAACGCGCCCCGCCTGCCGGTCTAGGTTGGTTTCCCTCCTTGGTTCGTCGCCGGTCGCGCTCGGCGCGGACGCCGCAGCGGGTGGCCAGGGACGGGGGGGCCGAGATGCTGAGGCACTGCTCACGGGGAGTGAGCAACGCCTCAGTGCGGCGGAAGCCCACCTCTGGGGCCAAGAATGCTGAGGCCTTGACCACTGGGAGTGGTCAGTGCCTCAGTTCGCGGCACACCCCATCAGCCACTCCGCGGGAAGCCGTACACCAGCGTCAGGCAGGCGTTCGGGCGAGCACGTAGAGCCGATCGGTCTGAGCTTCCGCGCCCGCGAGGGGCCCGCGCAGATACCACTCGACGATCTCCAGACCCGCCCCAGAAACAGCAGTTCGCAGCGCGACCGGGTCGTGCAGGACGAAGTCCAACTCGACGGCCTCGCCGAGAAACTCCGTCACGTGATGCACCGCCTCACCGACGTGCACGGCCAACACCAGCCAGCCGCCGGGCCGCAGCACCCGCGCCAATCCGGCTACCGCGGCAGGCAACTCGGACTCGGCGAGGTGGTTGACGGCATACCAGCAGACGATGGCGCCCCATGCGGGAGCCAACCGCGGTCGCATCAACCGGCGGAGGTCGCCCACCTCGAAAGTGAGGTCCGGGAAGCCCAGGCGGGCCTCGGCGACCATTCCCGGCGAGAGGTCGAACCCAGTCACCTGGGCGCCCGCGTCGGCAAGGAACCGCGTCACGTGGCCCGGCCCGCACCCGGCGTCGGCCACCGGATCGATCCCCGCGAGGGCGGCCACCCGGCCCAACAACCACACGTCGAACGGTTTCCGCTCCAGTTCGGTCCCGAACTCCAGCGCGTATGCCGTCGCCACTGCGTCGTAGGCAGCAGTCACCTTCACATCACGCGCCGCCGCGCCCTCGGCGATGACGACCTCCCGGTCAACAGAAGGTGCGGCGTCGACGACGGCGGCCACGGCGCTCGGCAGGGCGACCGGCCCGAGCAGGTGGATCCAGCGCGCATCGTGCTGACCGGGGGCCTTAGGCAGCACCGCGACCAGGGGTGGGTCGAGCGCAGCCAACCGCGCCAGGCACGATTCCACCTCGGCGCGATCGGCGAACGGGTGTAGCCGATCGGTCCGGGTCTTGAGCTCGCCGGGCGACTGAGCCCCGCGCAACAACAGCACCGTGAGGAGGGCCCGCTCGTCGTCGGCAAGCGCCAGGCGGTCGGCCAGGAGTTGGTGATACTTCAGCACCCGGTCGCCGTGGACCACTCGCACGAGGTCCCGAAGCCGCAGCCCGCGCAGGCACTCCTGGACCACCGCCTCATCGAACTCGGTGATCGGATCACGGCTGGTCGCCTGGTTGCAGGCGAGCCGCAGCGAGTTGAGTGACATCGGGTAGGTCGACGGGACAGTGACCTGCTTCTCCATCAGCGCTCCGAGGACCCGTTGTTCGGTCGCGTCCAGGACAAGGTCGGCGGCGGTGGACGAATCAGCCATGCCCGGAATCTACCCGCCACCGAACACGGCCCTCGGCTCGGGCGGCCTCGCACGGCATACTGCCCTCGTGGAGATTCGCGACGCACGACCCGAGGACCTGGCCGCCATCGCCCCTGTCTTCCGCGACATCGTCGCCGACGGCGACACCTACGCCTTCCCGGAAGACCTCACCGACGCGCAGATCGCCGCGGTGTGGATGGAGCCCCCTCCTGCGCGCTGCCTCGTCGCGTATGCCGCCGACGGCACCTTCCTCGGCACGGCCAAGGCCGGCCCCAACCGCCCCGGCCGAGGCGACCACATCGCCACGGCCTCGTTCATGGTGTCGCCAGCCGCCCAGGGCAAAGGCGTCGGGCGAGCGCTGGCCACCGAAGTGCTGCGCTGGGCCACCGAACAGGGTTATGCCGCAATGCAGTTCAACGCCGTCGTCGAGACGAACATGAGCGCCGTGGTCCTTTGGCAGTCGCTGGGTTTTCGCATCATCGGCACCGTGCCCGGCGCGTTCCGCAGCCGCAGCCACGGCCCGGTCGGCCTGCACGTGATGTTCCGCGAGCTCTGAACCTCCGCAGTCCGGGCCCTCCCCGGGATAGCGTGACGTCGTGTATCCGACTCTGGGGGACCTGCTCGGCATCGCTCTGGCCCTGCCGACGCACGACACCTTCGTCGGTCTCGGGGTGCTCGCCGCCATCGCCGTCTTCGTCATCGAGGCTCGGCGACGCCGGGTCACCGACCACCGCGTGCTCTATGTCGTCACCGGCGCCCTCGTGGGCGGCGCGCTCTTCATGCGCCTCGGCCCGATGCTCCACCACATCGACCTGCGCGTGAACCCGTCGCTGGCCGAGCAATGGGTCTATGGCAACCGGTCCGTCCTCGGTGGCCTGTTCGGGGCCTGGCTCGGCGTCCACGTCGCCAAGCGACTGACCGGCTACCGGACCCGAACCGGCGACCTGTTCGGCCCGGCCGTCGCTATCGGCATGGCGATCGGGAGGTTCGGCTGCCTGTTCACCGAGCTGCCCGGCTCTCCGAATCCGCTGGGCTTCGGCCCAGTCCTCGACGATGCCACCGCAGCGCGGCTGTCCGGCGTGGCCGGTGTCCCTCTGCATCCCTCCTTTGCCTACGAGATCGCCTTCCACGCCATCGCATTCGTCGTCCTCTGGCGGGTCCTTCGGCATCGGCTGCAGGCCCCCGGCGAGACCCTCGTCATCTACCTCGCGGCATACGGGGTGTTCCGGTTCCTCGTCGAGTTCACCCGCGGCGACGAGATCGCCTGGGCCGGGCTGGACCGTTCCCAGCTGTTCCTCCTGGCTACCGTGCCTATCCTGCTCGCCCGGGTCGCGTGGCAGTGGCGGCGCGGCGCCTACGCGCTGGCGCCACGGCATACGGAAACCGCGCCGGACTTCGCTGGGAGCCTGCGGTGAGCGCGCGGCCGGCCGTCGGACCCGGTATGCCGTTGCGAGACTTCCGGATCCATCGCTACGTCAACGCGTTCTGTCCGCACTGCCATGCTGAGCGACCCGATCAACCGCTGGCCGACGTGCGTCGCCTTTCGGGCTGGCTTGCGGTCCGCGACGGCCAGGCCTGGCTCGAAAGAGGTTGCCCCGAGCACGGATTCGTCCGGACGCTCTATGACGAGTCGGCCGAGATCCTCACTTACCTCGAGCAGTGGACGGCCACGACCAAGGAGCACCTGGCCGACCGGATGGGCAACTTCGCGCCGGTCCCCTCGGCCTACCTCGACGGTATGCCGCACATGCACACCCAGCACACGTGCATCCTGCTCGCCGACATCACGGACACGTGCAACCTGCGCTGCCCCACGTGTTTCGCCGAATCGGCACCGGCCCGGGCGACGACGGCCCGCCTGGAGGACGTCCTCGCCTCGGTCGACGATCGCCTGGCCAAGGAACGCGGACGCCTGGACGTGCTCATGCTCTCCGGCGGCGAACCCACCCTGCACCCGGACTTCGAGCAACTGCTCGACGAGCTGGTGGCCCGCCCGATCATCCGGATCCTGGTCAACACCAACGGCATCCGCTTGGCCCAAGACGACGCGCTGCTCGCCGCGTTGGCCCGCCACCGCGAGCGCGTCGAGGTCTACCTCCAGTTCGACGGGCTCACCCCGACCGGGTCGATCCACCACCGCGGCGCCGACCTGCTGAGGTTCAAACACGCTGCGCTGCAACGACTCACCGGCGCCGGGGTGTTCACCACCCTCACCCTCACCGCCGCGCTCGGGGTCAACGACGACCAGATCGGGCCGGTCATCCGGCTCGCCCTGGACACCCCGTTCGTCGGCGGGGTGACGATCCAGCCGGTGTTCGGCTCCGGACGCAGCGCCGGGATCGATCCGCTCGACCGGCTCACCCACACCGGGGTCCTCGGGCGCCTCGCCGCCCAGACCGACGGCCTGGTCACCTGGCGCGACCTGACCGCTCTGCCGTGCTCGCATCCCCATTGCGCGTCGGTCGGCTACTTCCTGCGCGACGACTCCGGGCAATGGCGCTCGCTCGTCTCGCTCATCGGCCCAGACCACCTCAAGGGCTATCTGGACCTCGCGCCCGACGACCTGGCCAACCGGTTCGCCGACCAAGAACTGCCGGCCAAACTCCGGGCGACCGTTAAAGACAGTCTGTTGGGCCTGCTCAGCGAACAGTCCTCGGTCTCCCATCCGGACATCGGCCGGATCTGGAAGGACATCTGCACGACCTGCGACATCGGCATCGGCACCCTCACCACCCTGGCCGCCTCGCGGCTGCCCGGCCAGGCGCACCGGCTGCGGACGATGCTCGCCGAGCGGGTCGTCCGGATCACGGTCAAGCCGTTCATGGACATCAACACGATGATCGAGGAACGCCTCATCCAGTGCTGCGTCCACGTCGGCACCCTCAACCCGACCGACAACGCCCACCAATGCGCCCCGTTCTGCGCGGTCCAGGCCTGGGCGCCCCTGTCCCGGACCCGGCTGAGCACCGCCGCCGGTTCCCTCACCCGAGCACCTTCGGAGGTGTCGCCATGACCAGCCCACCTGTGCCACACGGCATACCGGGAGCACCGTTCCCCGCGGCAGCGAGCGACGACGTGCCGTTCGACCCGCTCCGGTTGTGCATCTTTGCGACCGTGGCGCTGCTGGGGTGGCTGCTTGGCCCGTTCGCGCTGCTCTTCTTCGCCGGGCTGGGGTTCACCGGCTATTGGCAGGCTCGCCGGGCCGGGCTGACCCGTAGCCGCTGTCTGCTGCGCGACACGCGCCTCGTGCTCACCTATCTCGCGGTGCTCGCCGTCGCCGCCGGCGTCGGTATCTGGCTGCTGCTGTCGCGCCTCAGGGGGCTCGGATGACTCAACCACCGCCGGTCGACCCACCGCCTTTCGATCCGCGGTCGGTCGAACGACCTCCGTTCGACCCACAGTTCCCACCGGCCCAAGTCCCACCGGGCCAGGCACCGCCTCCCCCGATTCCACCCGGCCCCTTCCAGGGAGGTCCGCCTCCCGGCGCGTATGCCGCGCCACCCCCGCCCTACCCTGGTGCCGTTCAGGCCCGGAGCGGCCCGAGCGCCGCCAAGACCGTGGCGATCGTCCTCGCTGTCGTGTTCGGTGCCACTGCCCTGGGCGCTATCGTCCTCGCCGGGGCGTGCTTCGGCCTCCTCACGATGTCCGGAGGCTGACGTGACGGACCAACTCCCGCCGCCAGTCCCCCCGGAGCCGCCAGCAGGCCCCATGCCAACGCAGGAGAGAACGGCGGCCCGGGTGCTCGGCTTCTTCCTCGGTGCCGTCGCCGGCTTCGCCGTCCTGATCGTGGCATTCCAATTCGCCTCACCGAACGGGTCCCTGGGCATGTGGGGCATGATCTTCGGCATTGTGCTGGTCATCGCCATCGGCATCGCCATCCTGCGCACCCCCGCGCTGCGGACGGCTGGTGCGGGCCTCGTCGCCGGGATGGCCATCGGGGCGATCACCACGGCCGGAGCCTGCGGCGGCCTGCTGACGCTGTTCGTCGTGTCGTCAGGATAGGCCGGCACACGTGAACGGCGGGTGAACCCCGTCCCGTATGCCGCACGCGACAGGTGTGCGGGCGGCATACGGGAATAGGGTTGGACGCGAACGTCCCCCGCCTGGAAGGTGCCGACCCATGTCCCGCGAGATCCGCCGTATCGCGCTGCTCACTGCTGGGGGTTACGCCCCCTGCCTGTCCTCGGCCGTCGGTGGGCTGATCGAGCGCTACACCCGGCTGCTGCCCGATGCGGAGATCATCGGCTACCTGCACGGCTACCACGGGGTGTTGGCCGGCAACTACCTGGTCGTCGACGAGGAGACCCGCGCCAAGGCCCACCTGCTGCACCACTTCGGCGGCAGCCCGATCGGCAACAGCCGGGTCAAGCTGACCAACGCCAAGGACCTGGTCAAGCGCGGCCTGGTCCAGGAGGGCGAGAACCCGCTGCATGTCGCGGCCGAGCGGCTCAAGGCCGACGGAGTCGACGTCCTGCACACGATCGGCGGCGACGACACGAACACGACGGCAGCTGACCTCGCGGCATACCTGCACGAAGCCGGGTACGAGCTGACGGTGGTCGGTCTCCCCAAGACCATCGACAACGATGTCGTGCCGATCCGGCAGTCGCTGGGCGCCTATACGGCGGCCGAGCAGGCGTCGGTCTTCGCGCAGAACGTCCTGGCCGAACACGGCTCCAACCCGCGGATGCTCATCATCCACGAGGTCATGGGCCGAGGCTGCGGGTGGCTCACCGGCAAGGCCGCGAGCAACTACCAGGCCTGGCACGGCGCCCAGGAATGGGTGCCGAGCTTCGGGCTGTCGGCGCAGCGGTGGGCGATCCACGGGGTCTACGTCCCTGAGATCCACATCGACCTGGACGCCGAAGCCGCCCGGCTGACCAAGGTCATGGACGAGGTGGGCTGCGTCAACCTCTTCCTGTCCGAGGGCGCGGGCGTCTCCGACATCGTCGCCGCGATGGAGGCCTCCGGCCAGGAGGTGCCGCGCGACCCGTTCGGCCATGTCAAGCTCGACATGATCAACCCGGGGCAATATTTCGCCAAGCAGTTCGCCGAGAAGCTCGGCGCCGAGAAGACGATGGTCCAGAAGTCGGGCTATTTCAGCCGCTCGGCGAAGGCCAACGCTCAGGATCTCGAGCTCATCGGCGCGATGTGTGACAAGGCGGTCGAGGCCGCGATGGCAGGCATCCCCGGGGTCGTCGGCCACGACGAAGAGCGCGGGGACGAGTTGCGCGCCATCGAGTTCCCGCGGATCGCCGGGCACAAGGCCTTCGACACCAGCGTCGACTGGTTCCAGGACGTCCTGCGCCGCACCGGTCAAGCCTGAGTTCCGCGTCCACCGGGCGAGGGGCGTATGCCGTAGTCGGCGCCGCCGCGCCCCGCGCTGGCGCGACTCCCCAGCACCCAGCGTCAGGCGCTGCGGTGGCTGGACGCGATCGAGGTGGCGCGGGTGCTCGACGAGACCTGATTCCCAGCGGGGTTGGGGTGGTGACACCCATTTGTCAGCCGGGGGTGGTGCAGTTGTGCTCGGGGACAGGGCTCGCCGGGCTGCGGTCGAGGAGGATGGGAGGACCCCACAGGAGAGGTCATCGTGTCCCTCACAACGGTGCAGCCCCAGCTTCCGGTCACCCGCCGCAAGGGTAGCCAGGGTGTCGTGGTGGCCGCCTGGCTGGGGTCCACCGCCGATGCGGCGGCGGCACAGTGGGCCAGGGAATGGGCGGGGTCGACTGGCCGACGCCTCGTCGTGCTCGTCGTTGGAGCGCCTGCCTCGCCGGGATTCGGCTATCGCACCGAGATCGCCCATGCCTGCGGTGCGGCGGCGTTCGGGACGGGCGCCCTCGGCGTGGACATTGTGGACGCTGCCGGCTCGCCGGCCGAGGTCCTGCTTGACGCCTCGCGCTGGGCCGATGTCCTCGTCCTGCCGACCGACGGACCTGCGTCGATCGCCGACCGGCCGTTGGGACCGACCATCGAGGCGGTCGTCACGAAGGCGTCGGCCCCCGTGGTCATCGTGCCGGGCCTTTATCGACAGGACCCCGACGGGACAGTCGTCGTGAGCGCCGATGCCGACGACACCGTCGTCCAGCAGATGCAGCACCGGGCCCCTGTCGTAAGAGCTTCCTCAGCGGCGGCGATGATCGCTGCCAGCCAAGCTGCGACCCTCGTGGTCGCCCGTTGCCACGGCCATGACCGGGGTTCCGTGAGCCGCGCGTGTCGAGCGATTCAGGTCGCACGATCCGCGTGGAGCCCGGTCGTGGCTGTCCACGCCTGACCGCAACCACCCGAGCGGCCCGAAATCCTCACACTCGCCGATGACTTCGGGGCCCGCCGACCCGATGCCACCCGAAATCATCACACTCACCGACGATTTCGGGGCCTGCCGACCCGATGCGAACCGAAATCATCACACCCACCGACGATTTCGGGCGATCCGAGGAATCAGCGGGCGGATCATCGGCCCACACCCCCTATTAGTGGAGTGCTGGCCACACCCCACTGTGGCTAGCACTCCACAGATCGGGCCAGGTCAGGGCTCGATGAGGCCGATCCGGATGGCATACCGGGTGAGCTCCAACCGGTCCCGCATTCCCAGCTTGTCCAAGAGGTTGGCCCGATGCCGCTCGACCGTCTTGGGGCTGAGGAACAGCAGGTCGGCAATCTCCTTGCCGCTGTAGCCCTCCGCGATGAGCTTGAGGACCTCCTCCTCGCGTGGCGTCAACAGCGACGCATCCCGGCCCGGCTCACCGCCTTGGCTGAGATAGCTGCGGATGAGTGTCGCCACCGCCCCGGGATACAGGAACGGCTCGCCTCGCAGCGCGGAGTGGCACGCCGCAATGAGATCCCGGTCAGCCACCGACTTGTGGACATAGCCCGCGGCACCCAGCTTGAGCGCCTCGAACAGATACTGCTCGTTGTCGTGCATGGACAGCATGAGCATCGGAACCGGTAACCCGCGCCGACTGATCTCGCGCGCCGCCTGCAGCCCGGTCATCCGCGGCATCGAGACATCGAGAATGGCTAGGTCGATCCCACCCTGGGCCACCCGCTCCACGGCCGCCGCCCCGTCGGCCACCTCCGCCACCACGACGAGATCAGGCTCGGCATCGATGATGAGCCGAACCCCATGACGCACGAGGGCATGGTCGTCAGCCAGCAGCACCCGCGCCCGGGTCTCTCGTGGCCGGACACCGCCCCCGGTCGGTGTGGTCACCGAGTCGCTCCTCTCGTTTTCTCGCCGCTCCTGGAGTCCTCGCCGCTCCTGGAGTCCGCAGCGCTCAAGTCCGCCATGGTGCTCGTATCGGCCGCACGACGCGGAACCGCCGCATTGCGCGGAACCGTCAAGGTCACCTTCGTGCCGAGCCCCGCAACTGCGTCGACCTCAAGGCGTCCGCGCACTAACCGCGCCCGCTCGGCCATGCCCAGCATCCCCGTACCAGCCACACCGGCCAGCCCAGTTCCGTTGTCGGAGATCGACACTCGCAGACCTTCAGCCTCATTCGCCACGATCACCTCGGCACTGGTTCCACTGGCATGGCGCACGACATTCGTCAACGCTTCCTGCACCACCCGGTAGATGACCAGGTCCTGCTCCTTCGAACCGACCAGGCCACGCGGCATACTCAAGCGGACCGACAACCCCGTGTGGTGACCTAGGTCATTGCACAGCGCCGTGAGTGCGGGTCCCAGCCCGAGATCCTCCAGCACCCCCGGTCGCAGCCGCGCCGAGATGGCGCGAACATCCGCGAGGTTGTCGCGAACCACCTCGCTGAGCGCGGCCACCTCCGCACGCAACGACTCCGGCACGGCACGCCCGAGCAACTCGAGCCGCAACAGCAACACCGTGAGACTTTGCCCCACCTCGTCGTGCAACTCGCTGGAGACCCGGGCGCGTTCGGCCTCCTGCGCGCTGAGCGACGCGCGGGCACTGTTCTCCCGCTCCAGATCCAGCCGCTCCACCATGTGGTTGTATGCCGTGGCCACCGCCGCGATCTCGTCGGTCCCCCGGACCGGGACGGCCCGGTCCAGGCGGGGGGTGTCGAGGTTGGTGAGGGCCTGGCGCAGCTCGGCCAAGGGCTGCAGCCCACGACGCAACGTCAACGCGTTGACCACGGAGACCACGAGGACCCCGATGAGCAGGACGATCATCTCGTCGACGCTGGCCCGGGTGGACACCGTCACCGGGGCGAAGGCGAGGACGAGCACGGCCACGACGAGAGTCGCCACAGTCCCGAGGAACAACCGCCAGAACAGTGACACTGCGCATCTCCCTCCGCCGTTTTGAGACATGCCGCTTCCTCGCCGCCGCGAGGTATGCCGCTCGCTCCCGACCCTACGCGGCTCACGGTGTTCCCGCTCGACTCAAAATGCGCGTCCCAGTCGACCGGGATGCGTGCCAGCCTCCATGACGAATGGGCCCACCGCATCGAAAACATGAGCGCACCCCACTGTCGAGGAAGAGGCTGGCCCGCGCTCATGATCAGGGAGGTTCTCACGAGGGCTGGCCGATCCAGTGGTTCATCGACAAGCGCGATGCGGACGATGAATACGGCATCGTCATGCTCGCGGACATCGCCCGCGAAGTCCTGGCCAAGGACCGCGCTCCTGAGCGCGTCAACGTCTACGAGATCATGTCCAAGCCGGTCATCACCGTCCACCCGGACATGGATATTCGCTACTGCGCCAGGCTATTTGACAAGTTCGGGCTGTCGCGGGCGCCGGTCACCAAACGCGGCCAGATCATGGGCATCGTCAGCTACACCGACATGGTGCTGCGCGGGATGCTCGTCGGCCTCTAACAGGCGGCCGCTGAGGGGAGCACACGGCATACCGGATGCGCCTCAGCGACCCCTGACGAGGTGACGGACGAGCAGGACTCCGACCATGACGAGGGCGACGACCGCTCCCAACGCGATCAAACCCACGAAGACTAGTCCGAACACGATCGGGAAGAGCGAGTCGACTGCCATGGCTCACCCGACGAGGAAACCGAGCAGGTCGGCCCGGGTGAGCACGCCGACCGGCTTGCCGTCCTCCACGACGAGCACCGCGTCGGCGCGCTCGAGTTCGGTGCGGGCCACCCCGACCGGCTCACCGGCGCCAACGAGCGGCAGACCCGGCTGCATGTGCCGCTCGACCGAATCGCTCAAGTGCGCCTGGCCGGCGAACAACGCTTCCAGCAGCGCCCGCTCGCTCACCGAACCGGCCACCTCGCCGGACATCACCGGCGGCTCGGCCTTGACGACGGGCATCTGGGACACCCCGTATTCGCGCAGGATGTCGATCGCCTCGCGGATCGTCTCGCTCGGGTGGGTGTGCACGAGCGCCGGGATCGCGCCGGACTTGGCGCGCAGCACCTCGCCGACGGTGCGCTCGCCGTTCTCGCGCAGGAAGCCGTAGGAGCTCATCCACTGGTCGGCGAACACCTTGGACAGATAGCCGCGACCGCCGTCGGGCAGCAGCACGACGACTACCGCATCGGTCGGCAGGTCGCGGGCGACCCGCAACGCCGCGACGACGGCCATCCCGCACGAGCCGCCGACGAGCAGACCCTCCTCGCGGGCCAGTCGCCGGGTCATCGCGAACGAGTCCGCGTCGGACACCGCCACGACCTCGTCGACGACGCTCGGGTCGTATGCCGCGGGCCAGAAGTCCTCGCCGACCCCCTCGACGAGGTAGGGGCGCCCGGTGCCGCCGGAGTAGACCGACCCCTCGGGGTCGGCGCCGATCACCCTCACCTGGTCCGGACGCCCGGCCGCGGCGGCCTGGTCCTTGAGGTAGTGCCCGGTGCCCGAGATCGTCCCGCCGGTGCCGACGCCAGCGACGAAGTGGGTGACCCGCCCGTCGGTGTCGACCCAGATCTCCGGGCCGGTCGTGGCGTAGTGGCTGGCCGGGCCCTGCGGGTTGGCGTATTGGTTGGGCTTCCAGGCTCCGTCGATCTCCCGGACCAGCCGGTCGGACACGTTGTAGTAGGAGTCGGGGTGCTCGGGCGCGACCGCCGTGGGGCAGACCACGACCTCCGCGCCGTATGCCGCCAGGACGTTGCGCTTGTCCTCGCTCACCTTGTCCGGGCACACGAACACACATCGATAGCCCTTGCGTTGGGCGACCAACGCCAGCCCGACGCCCGTGTTGCCGCTGGTCGGCTCGACAATGGTGCCGCCTGGACGCAATTCCCCCGACGCCTCGGCCGCCTCGATCATCCGCAACGCGATGCGGTCCTTGACCGACCCGCCGGGGTTGAGGTACTCGACTTTCGCCAGGACAGTCGCGGGGATGCCGTCGGTGACCTTCGTGAGGCGCACGAGCGGGGTGTTGCCGACGAGGTCGCTGATGTGTTCGGCGTATCGCATCGCGCCATCATCACAGACCGGGAGCGCCCGGCGGCCGCGCACCTCGCCGAGGAGGAATCCTGTGACCGACGCCGTCATCGTCTCCACTGCCCGCAGCCCGATCGGGCGTGCGTTCAAGGGCTCACTCAAGGACATGCGCCCCGACGACCTGTCCGCCCAGATGATCGCCGCCGCGCTGGCCAAGATCCCGGCGCTGGACCCGGCCGACATCGAGGACCTCTATTGGGGCTGCGCCGAGCCGTCGGGCAAACATGGCGCCAACATGGCCCGGGTCATTGCCGTGCTGGCCGGCTTCGACCACCTGCCGGGCGCCACGGTCAACCGGTTCTGCGCCTCGTCGGTGCAGACGACCCGGATGGCCTTCCACGCGATCAAGGCCGGCGAGGGCGATGTCTTCCTCTCCGGTGGGGTCGAGTGCGTGTCGCAATACGGCAAGTTCGCGGGCGCGGGCGGCTCGGACCCGACCGACCAGAACCCGCTCTTCCACCCGGCGATGGCCCGCAGTGAGGAGATGGCCAAGACCAACGAGGTGTGGACCGACCCACGGCTGATCGGGATGATCCCCGATGTCTACCTGCCGATGGGACAGACCGCTGAGAACGTCGCGACCACCCTCGGGATCACCCGTCAGCGTCAGGACGAGTGGGGCGTCGCGTCGCAGAACCGGGCCGAGGCGGCCATCGCGAGTGGCTTCTTCGCCGACGACATCACGCCGGTGACTCTGCCCGACGGCACGGTCCACCGGACCGACGACGGGCCGCGCCCGGGCGTCACCCTCGAGGGCGTGTCTGGTCTCAAGCCGGTGTTCCGCGAGACCGGCACGATCACGGCTGGCAACTGCTGCCCGCTCAACGACGGTGCCGCTGCCGTGGTCGTCATGAGCGACCGCAAGGCCAAGGACCTCGGCCTCACCCCGCTGGCTCGGGTTGTCTCGACCGCCGCCACGGGTCTGTCGCCGGAGATCATGGGCTTGGGCCCGGTTGAGGCGTCCCGCAAGGCCCTGCGGTTGGCCGGGATGAGCATCAACGACATCGACCTCTATGAGATCAACGAGGCGTTCGCCGTCCAGGTGCTCGCGTCGGCCGACGACCTGGGCATGGACTTCGACAAACTCAACGTCCACGGCGGCGCGATCGCCCTGGGCCACCCGTTCGGCTCCACCGGCGCCCGGATCACGACGACCCTGCTGCACGGCCTGCAGGCCCGCGACGCCACCTTCGGCCTGGAGACGATGTGCGTCGGAGGCGGTCAGGGCATGGCGATCATCTACGAGCG
>JBGAQN010000029.1:0-28000 GCA_044220725.1 Dermatophilaceae bacterium | reverse complement strand
CAATGCAGGCGTTGTCGACCCGCAACGACGACCCTGCCGCGGCGTCCCGGCCCTATGACACCGCCCGGGACGGGTTCGTGCTCGGGGAGGGCGCGGCGATCATCGTCCTGGAGTCCGAGGCCCATGCGAAGGCGCGCGGCGCCCGGATATACGCCGAGCTCGCCGGCGTCGGCATGTCGGCCGACGCCCACCACATCACTGCCCCCGAGCCCGAAGGCGCGGGCGCGTCGCGAGCCATGCTCGAGGCGATCACGACGGCCGGTGGGACGACCGCCGACGTGGTCCACATCAACGCGCACGCCACCTCGACTCCGGTCGGCGATGTCGCCGAGGCCAACGCGATCCGACGGGCATTCGGCAGCCTGGCCGACTCGATCCCGGTGAGTGCGACCAAGTCGATGACCGGCCACCTGCTGGGCGCCGCTGGGGCGCTGGAGGCGATCTTCACGATCCTGGCCTTACACCACCGCTTGGCTCCGGCGTCGATCAACCTCGACTCCATGGATCCGGAGATTGCGCTCGATGTCGTGCACGGGTCGCACCGGCCGCTGCCGGCCGGCGACTTGCTCGCCTTGGACAACTCGTTCGGCTTCGGCGGGCACAACGTGGCGCTCGCCTTCCGCAGCGTCTGAGCCTGTCCACAAGCCGCCACGAGCCGCCAGCGCCGGCGCCGGCGTGTTCCCACGCCACCTCCCCCGGTGGCGCGCGGTGGGTGAGGTCTCAGCCCACCTTGTGCAGCCAGCGCACGGGAGCCCCGTCACCGGCATACCGGAAGGGCTCCAGTTCGCGATCCCACGGCGCGCCGAGGAGCGCGTCGATCGCGGCGTGCAGGGCCGGAACATCGCCTCGGTGCACCTGCACGACATCGCGCAGTCTGTCTTCGTTGACCATGGCATCGCCGTTGGCCGAGGTCCAGGTGTGGTGAAGTCCGAGCGTCGGGGTGTGCGACCATCGCGACCCGTCGGTACCCGGTGAGGGGTCCTCGGTCACCTCGTAACGTACGTGGTCCCAGCCGCGCAAGGCGCTGGCCAAGCGAGCGCCGGTGCCGGGGTCGCCGGTCCAGGACAGCTCAGCGCGAACCATCCGAGGTCCCGCGGGCTGGATCGTCCAGTCGAGATGCAGGGGTTGCCCGAGCACGGTTTCCAGGGCCCAGGTGATGTGCGGGCACAACGCAGTCGGGGTCGAGTGGATGAACACGACCCCGCGCGTCGCGTTCCGGGACGCGGTGACAGACATCCAGGCCTCCTCACGTGCGAGGGACGTCTTCCCCAACGTCTCGCTCGATCGGTATGCCGGTCGGCTGGCTCGGTCTCGGACTGTGCCGCACCGGGGCTGCCGGTGCGACACGCGTCACGTGAGTCACATTCTGCCCCAAACGCATCTCCCGCACCAGCGGGTGCTGATGCGGGAGATGCGTTCGTGGTGCGGTCGACGGGTCAGCTCGTTGTTGACGGGGTCGTCGTCGCGGTCGCCCCGCTCCGTGTCTGCTTGTCAGGCTTGTTCGCCCCCGGCGCCTTCAGCGGCGCGTCCTGGACGCCGGTCACCGCGAATGACCCGTCGATGGTGAGGATGATCCGCGTGCCGTCGGGTCGCATCATGTGGGCGCGGAAGGTTCCATCTTCGGCCTTTCCCACGCGCAGCAGGTATGCCGTGGGCTCCTTGGCGACGGCGGCTTGAGTCACCTTGACCGCAGTCTCACCGGTCAGGCCATGGTCCATGACCCGGTCCTTGAGGCCGGGTCGTCCCGGCCCAGGGCCGCGACGCTGGTCCTGATCGGCGGCAGTGGGCGTGGAAGGGCTGGCGGTGGATCCCCCGTCGGCCGAGACGGAGGCTCCGGCGGGGGTGCTCGCCTGTGCTAGGGCGGCACCGCCCAATCCGAGGGCTGCTGCCGTGGCGACCGCGGCGACCGCCGTAACGACGGACTGTTTTCTCACTGTGTGACTCCTTCGGGAAGGCGACTGGAAGCCTCATGATGTGCGCCGTAGCCTGACCGGTAGGAATGAAGGACCTATCAATGACCTGTGAGTCGCTGTGAGCGATCCTCGATCTCCGACTCCACGGGGCAGACTCCGGGCAGCCCATCTCGCAACGCCGCCTTCGGCACTATGCCTTCTGCCGTGGGATGGCGCCCTGACGCCTTCCCACGGCAGATAGGCTCGACCGCACACCTACTCGGTTTCCAGATTGGTTGAGTGGAAGACCAAGGTGGTGTGGGGCGGTAGCTCAGCCGGTCAGAGCAGCGGACTCATAATCCGTCGGTCGTGGGTTCAAGCCCCACCCGCCCCACTGACCCGGCTCGCCCAAGGGGCGATCTGCAGTGGGTGCTCTGGATGGCCAAATCGTTTCACACCGGAACGAGCTCCTTCCTCGGTTCGGGCGCCGCCACGACCTCGGGAGTCGGAGTTGGGCGCCGCCCGCCGAAGCGAAGATAGAGCGAGGGCAGTGCGAACAGATTGAGCAGGGTGGACGTGATCAGGCCTCCGAGAATGACCACAGCCATCGGGTACTCGATCTCATGACCTGGCAGGTTCCCCTTGAGCACAAGGGGAACCAGGGCCAGGCCCGTCGCTGAAGCCGTCATCAAGATGGGTGCGAGTCGCTCCAGCGCCCCGCGGATCACCAACTCCTTGCCGAACGGCACTCCTTCGACCTTCTCAAGGTGTTGGAAGTGGCTAATCATGAGGATCCCGTTGCGTGCCGCGATCCCGTAGACCGTGAGGAACCCCACCAGCGAACCGAGTGACACGATCCCTCCGGCCAGCCATGCCGCAACGACCCCGCCGACGAGCGCCACCGGAAGGGTGAGGAAGTGCAGGATGCTCAGCCCGAACTTCCCGAAGGATGCGTACAGGAGAAGGAAGATGAAGGCCATGGCCACGAGGCCGTAGATCAGCATCGTCCGACCAGCATTGGCGAGCTCGTTGCCTTCACCCTTGATCGAGGTGTGCACGCCCACCGGCAATGGAACGGAGGCGATGCGCCGCTCGATCTCGCTGATGACCGCGCCCATGTTGGCTCCAGGTTGCAGGTTTCCACCCACGTCCAGGTACCGAGTCCCCTGGACACGGGTCACGGCGCTCGGCGTCGGTGCGATCTTGACGCTCGCGAGATCGGACAACTTGACCCTGGCACCGCTGGCCGTGGTGATGGGCAAGTCCTTCAGGGCCGTCACGCTGTTCCGGTACTCCGGCTTCGCCCAGACATGAACGTCGTAGGCGCGTCCACCTTGGAAGACATCCCCGACCTCCTCGCTGGCGATCATCGTCGCAGCCTGTCGACGAATATCGCCGGGGCTTAGGCCAACCGCGCGAGCCGCCTGCTCGTCAACTTCGACGTCGAGTTGAGGAATCGCCTCTTGAACCGAGACATGCGGATCCTTGAGGCCCGGCACGTCCTGGATCGACGCGGAGAGCTTGTCTGCCGTCTGCTTGAGGAGCGCGAGATCAGGCCCGCTGACTCGAACAATGATCGACTCGCTGCCACCGGTGAGAACTTCCTTGACCCGCTCACGCAGGTAGGTCTGCACGTCTCGATACATCCCGGGGTAGCCCTCGACGAGCGCCTCGACCCGTTTGAGGGTCTCGTCGTAGTCGGCTGACTTGTCGATACTGATCCAGTTCTCTCCGAAGTTGACTCCATAGACCTCGTCGGCGAGTAGCGCCTGGCCGATGTGTGACCCACAGTTGCGCACGCCCGGGATCTCCCGAAGCTCCCGACACGCGTCGACGGAGATTCGGGTCTCCTCCTCCAAGGACGTCGCCGGCTTGGTGACCCAGTGCATGAGGAAGTCGCGCTCTTTGAAGTTCGGCAGGAGGTTTGTTCCCAAGGACGGCAACATCAGCCCACCAATGAGGAACAACACGACCACGCCGGCCATGGCCGGAATGGGAGACCGGACGACCGGTCGCAGCGCCTTGACGTAGGCGGCTTTGACCTTTGCCAGGAGCCACGGATCGGTTCGCTCGAGTTTGGCCCGGCGCAGGAGGAGCAGACACATCGCCGGTGTGACCGTCGTGGCAACCACCATCGATGCCAGAACGGCGACACCGTAGGCGAGGACGAGCGGCTTGAAGAAAGCGCCCGACAAGCCCTCAAGGAAGAACACTGGGGTGATCGCCACCACGTCGATGAGAGTCGCGTAGATGATGGCACTGCGGACCTCGACCGAGCCGTCGACGACGATTCGATACACGTTAGCGAACGTGCGCGGGCCTTCATGCTGTCGAAGCCGTCGAACGATGTTCTCCGTGTCGATGATCGCGTCGTCCACGACGACCCCGATGGATACCACGAGTCCGGCGATGACCATCACGTTCATCGTGACGTCTTGGCTCTGCAGCACCGCTACCGCGGCGATCAGCGAGAGCGGGATCGACACGAGACTGATGACCGTCGTGCGCCACTGCATGAGGAAGGCAATGAGGATCAGGACGACGAGCAGGATCCCGATGGCCAGGGACCAGCCGAGATTCTCGATTGCCGTCTCGATGAACGTCGCTGGACGGAAGATCGTCGTGTCGACCTCGATGCCCTGCAACCCCGGCGCGAGCTCTTGCATCGCGGCCTCGATCCCCGAGGTCACTTCAAGCGTGTTCGAGTCTGGGAACTTCTGCACAACGAGGAGCAGACCGGGCCCGTCGTTGACCACCCCTTGTCCCCACATGGGCATCCACGTGGTCTCGACGCTGGCGACGTCCGCCATCGTCACCGGTGGGCCACGACGTTCGTCCGATCGAGTGATGGCGACTCGGGCCAGACTCGCCTCATCGGTAATGGACTGCAGGCTACGCACGCTGAGTCGCACCGAGTTGGTCTCGACGAATCCGCCCGTGCCGATCATCGAACCGTCGGTGTACCGAAGCACCTGAGCATCCAGGGCCTGGGCCGTCGAGTCCATGACCTCCTCAACGGTGACGTCATACTCCTGCAACTTCTTCGGGTCAACGAGAATGTGCAGTTGTTGCAGTTGCTCACCCCAGATGGCCACCTGGGCCACCCCAGGAACCCGAAGGAGTCGCTGCCTCACGTGCCAGTAGGTGATGCGTGACAACTCCATCTGCGACACCGTCTTCGACGTGAGGCCGATCTTGAGCACACGACTCGTTGAGGACAGTGGCGGCATGACGAAAGGCGGCGAGGCCCACGTCGGCAGGCTTGGCGTCACTTGAGCGACCCGCTCTGCGACGAGTTGTCGGGCCCGTTCCTGGTCGGTTCCCGGCTCAAAGATGAGCAGGATCGAGGACAGGTCCATGACGGACTTCGAGCGCAGTTCCTTGACACCTTCTACCCCGGCGAGCTGTTCTTCAAGGGGGGCGGTGATCAGTTCCTCAACTTCTGTCGATGAGTTGCCAACCGCGATCGTCTGGATTTCGATCCGAAGTGGAGCGAACTCGGGGAAGACATCGACGGCGGCATGACGCACCTGGACGAGGCCCAAGCCCATGAGGACCGCAGCCAGGAAGAGAATGACCCAACGGAAGCGAAGGCTTCCCGTGACGGTAGAGCGCATCATGGTCGTCCTACTTTCCGATCTTGAACTCGGTGCCGTAGATCAAGCTGGCCCCTCGGGAGACCACGAGGGTTCCCGCCGGGGGGCCCGAAGACAGTCGGGTGGCTTCACCCGTGTCGTCAGCGACCGTGATGGCAGCCCGAAGGAAGGTGTTGGGTCGAACGACCGTATACACCCAACTGGTGCCGTCTGGTCGATAGATGATGGCCGATGTCGGGATCAGCAGACCCGACTCCCCGGCCACGACGGGCGCAGATGTCACACCGATGTTCTTCGCCACTTCTTCAGTGAGGGCGACCTCGACGAGACCCGTCCCTACCGTGGTCAACTTCTCGGCGGGGTGTCCCGCCGACGCGGTTGCCTTGACAGTCCCGCACCCCCCCAGGAGGGCGAAGGACGCTGTGGCTGCGGCGATGGCGGGGCCGACGCGGTGCATCAGTGCATCGCCTCGGCCGGCTCCAACGAACGGGCCGTGGGCGGGACCGGTGCGGCGGCAGGCGCTCTGACGGCCATCCGTGCCCGCATCACCAGGCCAACGAACGTTGCCGTGACAAGTCCAGCCATGATCGTCCACGCCAACTCCCCGAAGGCCTCCAACCCTGGACGACCAGCCATGAAAGCACCGGGAAGCATCAGGAGGAACGCCGCGGCAGAGGTGCCGAGCACGACCCGTGCCGTCGGGGCCTCGGATGGGTCCGCCCCGAATTCACCGCCGGATCGGTGCACGGACCACAGGGCGTACCGAGCCCCCAGACCGACGAGCACGATCAGCCCCAGGAGAGACCCGATCGTCAAGCCTACGATGGCGACGACAACGGCGCCCCCGGAAGATGCCGCCAGCATCGCGGCAAGCGCTAACGCGCCACCGGACCAACTTGCTGCAGCGGCCTGCATGACCACGAAGAGACTGGCGAGGGCCACCAGGGCGATCGCCACGACATAACCGAGATTCATCTCTTGGGCTGTCGACTGGGCCAGCACCTTTGCATGATGTTCGAGCGGGAAGGACGCCTGGTCCACCACTGCCTGGGCCGATGCGGCTGCGGCGCCGAAGTCACCGTCGACCCCGGCAACGACGTCGACAAACCGCGCCACGGAGTCGCGCTCGATCACCACAGGCACGTCAGCGGTTCGAACGTCCGCAACATCACTCAGGCGCACGTGTCCCCCGCTGGGTGCATCGATCCATAGCGCCTTGACGGCATCGACGCTGGCCCGCGAGCTATCGTCGCCAACGACAAGCACGTCGAAGACCTTCTGACCCTGGAAGACGCTACCCACCTGGATTCCCTGCACCAGGATGGCCTCGGCGCGTCGGACGTCTCCAGGCTTGATCGCCGATGCTTTCGCCTTGTCGAGGTCGACCGTGATCTCAAGGGCCTGCTGGGTCGTCGGCGCGATGACTCGAGGATCGACCAGACCCCGCGCTGCGGCCAGACCTTTCTGGATCTCCTTGGCCTTGGACAACAGGACTGCGGGATCCTCCCCGTAGACGCGAACAACCAGCGGTGTCGTGTTCCCCGTGACGACATCCAGGGACTGGCGTGCTGACCCGCTGAGCCCGCCGGTCAAGCCACCCACGGCCGCCAGGCGCGAACCACGGAAGGAATCAACGCTGACCTGCAGGCCAGGTCGCGACGAAACCGACGTCGAAACCGCGCTGAAGGCCGCCGCTGCGTCGATACCCTCCTGGAGTCGGACCCACACCTGCGCTGAGTTCACGTCGACGATCTGGTCTGCGGTGATCGCACGACCGACGTGGGCGACAGCCGATTGCACCCCAGCGATCCCGCGGACTGCCGCCACGGCGGCCTTCACCTCAGCCGACATCGCCGGAAGTGAGGTGCCCGGAGCAGAGGACATGGTGATGACCATGTCGCGTTCATTGAACTCGGGGGTCAGGGCTTTAGGTGCCACGACGAGTGCCACAGGGGCAAGGACGGCCAGGGCCACAAGGCCGGTCACGGCTCCCGCGGTCCCCAGGCGCTTCGACCACGCGGCTGACGCGCGCGACGACCCAAGGGCCGGCCGGGGGCGGCCGATCAAAGCCACGGTCGCTGGTACGACCGCCATTCCGACCAGCCAGGCACTGAGCGTCGACACGCCGTAGGCAAATGGCAACGATGCCAAGAGCGCTCCCGGGCGACCCTGGATGACGAAGAGCGGAGCGATTGTCACCAAGCCCATGACTGTGGCGAACCCCAATGCGCCGCGACTGGCGGTAAGGCTGGCGATGGTGCCCCGCTGGTGCGAAGACTGCATGGCGATGATGGCATCGACTGCAAGGATCACAACACCTGCAGCGATTCCGGCCAGGCTGACGGCATTGAGCCCCTGTCCGAAGGCGTGGACAACCAGTGTGCTGACGGCCGTCCCGGTCACCATCGCTAGTCCAACAACGACCGGAGTACGCCAATCCCGGAACCAGACGCCAAGCCCAATCAGAAGAAGCGCGCCGCCGAGGAGGAGGGCAACAGCGAGGTTCGAGGTGCTCGACGAGGTGTAATCGACGGCCCTGAAGTAGTCCCGGTCGATCTTGATCCCATCCAGACCGCGCTGCAGCTCGCTGAGGGCACCGTCCACTGCAGCTGTGACAGCCACGGCGTTCGCTCCCGGAAACTTCTCCACGACCAGAAGGATCATGCCTTCCCTGCCGCCAATCGCATCTCCGATGAGCGGCTGGTGATTCTCGACCACCGTTGCGAGGTCCTTGACTGGCACGGATGAGTCATCCGGGCGCAGGACGGAGATCTCACCCATCTGCTCCACGGAGGCAAACTTGTCGAAGACGTGGCGCACCTGAAGTCGCTGCTGTGGAGTCTCAATGAAGCCTCCGGTTCCTGGAGTCGAAGCCTCCAGGAAGGTCAGCGGCGACACGATCTGCGCGTTCCCAACAGCTTCGACGACCGCGCCGAGTTCGACACCGCTGGCCTTGAGCCGCTCCGGGTTGACCTGCACCTGCAGCTGCCGGTCCCGGCTCCCCCAGATCGAGACGTTCGCAACGCCGGGCAGGCTCATGAGTTTGGGCCGGACGGTCCACCTGGCCAGCACTGAAGTCTCGATCGCAGAGCGCGAGTCGGGCTCCATGGTGAACATCAGCAACCGGTTCTCCGTGGACAGTGGCGGCATCATGGTGGGTGGCTTCGAGACCTGCGGCAACGCGGCCGATTGGGTCAACTTCTCTTGCACCCTGGCCCGAGCGGCGAACTCGGACACGCCCGACTTGAAGATCATGACGATTCGAGACAGGCTGGTCAGCGATTGGGAACGGATGGTCTCAACGTCCTGGACACCGTTGAGGAGGTCTGCCTCCAAGGGAACGGTCACCATCTGCTCGACTTCATTCGCGGACAGTCCCAGTGCCTCGGTCTGTACCTCGACGTAGGTTGGCGTGAATTCCGGCAATGCCGTCACCGAAGACTTCGGGATCACGCCTACCGCCACGACCACCACCAACGCGCTGGCAGCTAGAACGAGATACTTCAACTTAGTGCAGAAATCAATCACCGCCACGATCATCAGAGACTCCCCCTACAGGTGTCAGCGGATTCAGTTAACGCCTTACCGACGTCCAGCGGCGATCCTTGCCGATTGAAGTTCTCCCATCAAGGGAATGTGACGGGCGCTATCAAATCGAGATCTGCCAGTCGCGTCCTGGCCGGTTTCTCCCGGCGACCGCATCGCCAGTGGTGACCCGCGCCGAAGGAGCACCGACGCCCAAGGACCTATGGCACTGGACCGCTGCCAGACGGTGGCGCACGGTGGGGAGACGAGTGCCCGGGCGATCCCGCGGGCCGGTCAAGGAGGACCCACCCATGAAGCGTCTCCTGTCAGGTAACGAGGCCATCGCGCGTGCCGCGTGGGAGGCGGGCGCCGTCGTCGGCGCCGGCTACCCGGGCACCCCGAGCACCGAGATCCTCGAGGAGTTCGCCCCCTACCCCGACGTGTATGCCGAGTGGTCACCCAACGAGAAAGTCGCCCTCGACGTCGCCATCGGGTCCGCGATCGCCGGCCGCCGGGCCTTCGCGACGATGAAGCACGTCGGCCTCAACGTCGCCATGGACTCCTTCTGGTCGGTCTCGATGACCGGGATCGAGGCGGGTCTGGTCGTCGTGTCGGCAGACGACCCTTCGTTGCACTCGTCCCAGAATGAGCAGGACAACCGCTTCATCGCCCGCTGGGCCCGGGTCCCGTGCCTGGACCCGGCCGACAGCCAGGACAGCCACGACTTCATGGTCGCGGCCTTCGACCTGTCCGAGCGGTTCGACACCCCCGTCCTGCTGCGCCCGACGACCCGGGTCTGCCACACCAGCTCGCCGGTCGAGGTCGGCGAGATCCGTAACCGCCGACCGGTCCCGGACACCTACGTCCGCAACCTCGCCAAGTACGACATGGCCCCCGCCAACGCCCGCGCCCGGCGACCAGTCATCGAGCACCGGGTCGAGGCACTGGCCGACTACGCCGAGACCTCCCCGCTCAACCGGGTCGAGATGCGCGGCACCCGCTTGGGCATCGTCACCAGCGGCGTGGCCTACGCCTACGCCCGCGAGGTCTTCCCCGACGCCAGCACCCTCAAGCTCGGGATGGTCTATCCGCTCCCTCGCAAGCTCATCCTGGACTTCGCCGCCCAGGTCGAGACCGTCATCGTCCTGGAGGAGCTCGACCCGTTCGTCGAGGACCAGCTGCGACTCATGGGCATCCGCCTGTACGAGCCACCGACCCCACCCTCCTACCCGCACACCAAGTCGATCTTCCCCCTCATGGGCGAGCTCGACCCGGCCGTCGTCCGCACGAGCGCCGTCGCCGCGGGAATCCTCGAAGCGCCTGCCGGGCTCGTGGCGGCCGCCCCCAGCGCCAACGGTTCCGGGAACGGGGTGGCCGAGCACGGCATACCGTATGCCGCGGGCGGCACCTCCCCGTCGTTCCGCACCCTCCCACTCACTCCCGTCGAGGTAGCCCCGCGCCCGCCGGTCCTGTGCCCGGGGTGCCCGCACCGCTCGTCGTTCTATGTCCTGCACAAGCTCGGCGTGACCGTCAACGGTGACATCGGGTGCTACACCCTCGGCATGGCCAAACCGCTGGACGCCCTGCACACCGCGGGCTGTATGGGCGCGAGCATCGCGGTCGCCCACGGCGGCGCGGTCGCGGGTGACCCCGGGAGGCACGTCGCGGTCATCGGCGACTCCACGTTCTTCCACAGCGGCATCCCGGCGCTGCTCAACGTGCTCTACAACCGCAGCAACGTCGTGACGATCATCATGGACAACCGGATCACCGGCATGACCGGCCACCAGGAGAACCCCGGCACCGGGCACACGTTGCAGCGCCAGGAGACCGTCGAGGTCGACATCGAGGGCGTCGTGCGCTCCCTCGGCTTCCCGGCGGACAAGGTCCGCACGATCAAGTCCTACGACGTCAAGGCCCTCGAGAAGCAGCTCAAGGCCTGGCTCAAGGAGGACGGCCCGGCCGTGCTCATCACCCAGGAGGAGTGCGCGCTGCTACCGACCGCCAAGGCGACCTACCTGCCACTCGCGGTGACCGACGCATGCAACGGCTGCACGATCTGTTTCCGGATCGGATGCCCGGCGATCCTGCAGTCCGACGAGCTCGACGAGCGCACCCAACGGCCCCTGGCCCTTATCGACCAGGTGATGTGCACCGGCTGCGAGATCTGCGCGCAGGTGTGCCCCCGGGACGCCATCCTCTTCCGTGAGCAGGTGGCCCATGTCTGAGCTGCCGGCGCTGCCCGAGACGCTCAACATCGCCCTCGTCGGCGTCGGCGGACAGGGCACCATCCTCGCGAGCAACGTGTTGGCCGAGCTGGGGATGGCGGCCGGCTACGACGTCAAGAAGGCCGAGGTCCACGGCATGTCCCAGCGTGGCGGGTCGGTCGTTTCACACGTCCGGTGGGGTCGCCAGGTCTTCTCGCCGATCATTCCCTCCGGTGGGGCGGACATCCTTGTCGCCTTCGAGAAGATGGAGGCCGCCCGGTATGCCGCGTTGCTGGCTCCCAGCGGCACGGCCATCATCAACGACTTCGCCATCGAGCCCATCACCGTGATCACCGGTGGTGCACATTACCCGGGCGACCCCTCCATCGAGGAGGCTTTCGCCTCCTCCGGAGCCGCGGTGGTCTGGATTCACGGCGCCCGCGTCGCCGAGGAGTTGGGCAACAAGTTCGTCGCCAACGTCGTGCTGCTCGGAGCCCTCTCGAGGATCCTCGGCCTGCCCGAAACCGAATGGGCCGCCGTGCTGGATCGCCGAGTCAAGGCCGCTCACCTGGACATCAACCACCGCGCCTTTGCCGCAGGTCGCGCCGAGATGAGCGCACCACCCAGTCCCGTGCGTCCTTAGCAGCCGAGGGCCGGTTCACGTCAGATAGACGAACCCAGGCCCTTCGTCGCGATAGGCGATCCCCAGCGCATCGAGCGTCTGCCGCCACGATCCCGTGCACGTGGGGTCGGACCCTTCGAAGCCGTGGTCGGCGGTCAACAGGACGGCGACCTCGTCCAGCTCACCCCTGGAGTCCAGCAGGTCCAAGAACCCTCCCAGCCGGGCATCGGCCTGCCGCAACGACTCTCGCGCCGGATCGGACCTCGGCCCGCCGGCGTGATGCCCGGCGTCGGTGACGACGTTGGCCCACCACGTCAGCCGGGGGGCGGAACGTAGCCCACCGGCATACAGACGCCGCATCTGCTCCAAACCCATGTCGTCGACCTGCACGCCCCAACGGAAGTACCCGTCGTCGGCGATGAACCGCTGGTCGGACAGGAACGGCGAGGTCGCCGCGTCGGGCAGCTGGTCGTCCAAACCGCCGGCACCGCTGTCCGATGCACTGGCCCGGATAAGCCCCATCGTCGAATAGTCAGCCCCGCGGTCGATGGCCTCGTCGACGCAGGCGGTGAAGCCGGGCACCAGCTCGAAGACGGTCCGCACCGAGTCACGCAGCCATTCGCTCGACCGGTGCCAGGTCGTCTCGTCGTTGGGCACGACCTGCTCCCCGGTCACCCGGTCGAAGTAGACGTTGCCCATGACCCCGTGCCGTCCCGGCCCGACACCCGTCAGGATCGACGTGTGGTTCGTCAGCGTGATCGACGGGAACTGCGCCACCGCTCCCCCGCGCAGCGCCAGCCCGCGCTCGATGAGCCGCGCCACGTTGGGCAACTCACCGGCCTCGGCGAGGTGCAGCAGGTCCGAGCAATGCGCGCCATCCCAGAGAATCCCCACGACCGCGCGGGGGGCCACACCGGTGAGGTATGCCGTCAGCGCCCTTCCGTCCAGGGGGTCACCATGGGCGTCGCGCAGGTCGCTCTCGTCGACCCCGGCGAGCACCGCGAGGGTCGGTCCGACGTCGACGAGCCGGGCATGCTGGTCGAGCATCCCGAGGCGCCGGACCCCGGCCCCGGACAGCACCAACGGCGCGCGGGACTGGATGACGTCGAGCGATCCGTGCTCCCCGACGTGCCCGCCCTCGTCCGGGAAGAAGTGCCGGGGTGTATGGACGATCGCCAGGTCCGGGCTGCGGTCGGGATCGGCGAAGAACGACAACAAGCGCTCGGCGGCATACGGGTAGGCGTTGTCCCGCGAGGAGGTGGGGCACGGGTTGGCCAACTCGCCGTGCGGCGCGGCATACGGGAGGAATGCCATCGGGTCCTGGGAGGCGATGGGGTCGATGCCCGCGAGGACCTCCTGACGTCCGCCGGGATGGAGCCGCGTGCGGCCGAAGTGGTTGGCGGCGTGCGCGGTGGGGACGCCGTCGACCGGCTCGACCCAGACGACCAGGTCGACGATGTCGGCAAGGTCGTCGACACAGAGTGCTGTGATCATGTGCTCGCGATGAGCGTTTCGGACCGAGGAAGCGGTCGGCGACGAACTCATGGGGTCCCCTTCAGTTTGGTGCAGGCGCGGGCGGCTTCCCACTGGGCCAACCGCGTCGAGCTCTGGGCGGCGGCGCGCGGCACACCGTCCTTGGGCGAGATCGTCAACGGAGCGTAGTGGTCCGCTACGACGACGGACGAGAGCGCGGCCCATTGGTCCCGCGGGGTCGCCGCGCGGGCGGCAACGGCCGCCACGTCGATCTCGACCGTCAAGACCCCGCTCGCGGCATCGGCAGGGGTGTTGGTGTGCAGCCACCAGACGAAGTTGCCCAGGCCATAGCCCACATAGGCCCGTCCCAGCCAGCCGGCACCGAGCACTCGGTGGTGGTGTCCCCCGACAATCACGTCCGCACCTGCCTGCTCCAGCGCCTCAGCCGTGTCGAACTGCCGTGGGTCGGGACAGGTCGTCCGCTCGGTCCCCCAGTGCAGAAACACGACGACGACGTCGTACCTGGCCCGGGCCGCACGCACGGCCGCGAGAAGCCGGGTGTTGTCGAGGTTGGCCGCCACGCCGGCCGTGGAGTCACCGGCGGGAAACTTGGTCGCGGTGAGGTCTGCGACCTGGGTCGACGCAATGACCGCAACCGACGTGCCTCGAATGTCCAGGACCGCGGGAGCGAACGCCTCGGCGGCCGTCCGGCCGACGCCGACCACCGGGATCGGGCTGGCATCCTTGGCCGCCAACGTGTCGGACAAGCCCTGGGACCCGAAGTCGACGGCATGGTTGTTGGCCATCCCGGCCACGTCGACCCCCGCTGCCGCCAACGTGGTCAGGGCACTCGGCGGAGCCCGGAAGGTGAAGGACTTAGGCTCCGGCGTGCCGCGGGTGGTGATGGCCGTCTCCAGGTTGACGACGGCAACATCCGCGGCCCCGAGCAGGGGTTTCAGCTCGGCGAGCCCGTCGGGACGATCCAGCAGCGTTGAGACGTGGCGCTCGAAGTGGATATCTCCCCCGAACGCGATGGAGATCCGTCCCTCACCTGATGCGGGGCCCGCAGCTGGGGTTCCCGAGGGTGTCGCCGTCGTCGTCAGCACCGAGGCGCGCGATGGGGTGGGCGGCGGGTATGCCGCGGCGCCGGCTCCCGACGCCGTCGACCCAACGACGGGGGGTGCAGCGGCCTCGGCCCCCGTCGACGGCGCGCCGGTACAGGCCGAAAGCGTCACGCCGATGGCGCCGGCCAAGCCGATCCAGTGACGGTGACCTCCCATGGCGGACAGTGTTGCCTACCAGGCCGACCAGCATGGTCTCCACGCGGCATACCAAGAATGGTTGCGGGTTTAACCATCTCGGAAAGGGGGGACTTAGCCTGCCCAAGCGGGCCAGAAACCGCTACGTTGACCGCCATGACTGAGGCACCCCGGGATCTGCCACCAGCGCAGGGCGCGCCGGAAGGCGACGAACCGCCGCTGGCGGCCGCGCCGACGAAGCCGCCCATGGTGGTCATCGCCGGGCTCAACAAGCACTTCGGAGATCTGCATGTCTTGCGGGACATCGACCTCACGGTCGGCCGAGGCGAGGTTGTCGTCGTCCTCGGCCCGTCCGGGTCGGGAAAGTCCACCCTCTGCCGCACGATCAACCGCTTGGAACCCTTCGAGACCGGGTCGATCACCATCGACGGTGTCCCACTGCCTGATGAGGGCAAGGCGTTGGCCCAGTTGCGCTCGGACGTCGGCATGGTGTTCCAATCGTTCAACCTCTTCGCGCACAAGACGATCCTTGAGAACGTCACCCTCGGCCCGATCAAGGTGCGCAAGAAGAGCAAGGCTCAAGCCGACGCCAAGGCCAGAGAGTTGCTCGAGCGGGTAGGCGTCACCGCCCAGGCGGACAAATATCCCGCCCAACTGTCCGGGGGGCAGCAGCAGCGCGTGGCGATCGCCCGCAGCCTGGCCATGGAGCCCAAGGTCATGCTCTTCGACGAGCCGACCTCCGCTCTGGATCCGGAGATGGTCAACGAAGTTCTCGACGTGATGACCGGCTTGGCCAGGTCCGGCATGACGATGATCGTTGTCACCCACGAAATGGGCTTCGCCCGACGGGCGGCCGACCGAGTGGTGTTCATGGCCGACGGCGAGATCGTCGAGGTGGCCACGCCCGAGACCTTCTTCCGCTCGCCGAGGTCAAACCGGGCCAAGGACTTCCTCGGCAAGATCCTCACGCACTGACCGGGCGCTACCCGGCATACACCTGCCCCGCAGCACCCGCTGCACCACCTCAGGAGGAATGCACATGAAGTTCGGACGCACCATCGTCGCCGCGGTCGCGGTAGGCACTGCCCTGGGCTTGACGGCCTGCGGCGGGGGCACCGGAGGCGCTGCGGGCACCGCAGGGTCGGTGAAGATCGGGATCAAGTTCGACCAGCCTGGCCTCGGGCTCAAGAGCGGCGCCGACTACACCGGTATGGACGTCGACTTGGCCAAGTACCTCGCGAAGGAACTCAACCTGGGCACGCCGGAGTTCGTCGAGGCGGTGTCCGCGCAGCGCGAGACCCTCATCCAGACCGACCAGGTGAAGTTCATCGTCGGTACCTACTCGATCACCGACGCCCGCAAGGAAAAGGTCTCCTTCGCGGGGCCGTACTTCATTGCCGGGCAGGACCTGCTGGTTCGGGCCGACGACGCCTCGATCACCGGAGTCGAGTCATTGGCCGGCAAGAAGCTGTGCTCGGTCAAGGGCTCGACCTCTGCCGCCAACGTCCAGAAGGCGGTCCCCGGCGTCAACCTCCAGGAGTACGGCACCTACACCTTGTGCGTGGACGCCCTCAAAGCCAAGCAGGTCGACGCCCTCACCACCGACGACACGATCCTGGCCGGATATGCCGCCCAGGACGCCAACAAGGGCCTGATGAAGGTTGTCGGCAAGACGTTCTCGAAGGAGAATTACGGCGTCGGCCTCAAGAAGGGCGACACGGCGTTCTGCCAGAAGGTCACCGATGCTCTCAACAAGTACATCTCCAGCGGTGAGTGGCAGAAGGCTGTCGACAAGAACCTCGGGCCTGCCGGATACAAGGCCGGCGCGGGCAACCCGCCGACGCCCGCCGCCTGCTCGTAACCCCACTCAGCGACGCCGGTATGCCGCTCGCGCACGTCGTGCGGGCGGCATACCGGCCCCTGGTCCCGGAAGGACCCTATGGGCGAGCTCTTCGCGACCTACAACATCGTCGGTGCCTTCGGCTTGACGATCCTGCTCACCGTCACCGCGGCCCTCGGGTCGTTGGTGATCGGGACGGTCATCGCCGTCATGCGGGTGTCGCCGGTGCGCTTCCTCAACCGTGTCGGGGCGTTCTATGTCAATGCGGTCCGCAACACCCCACTTACCCTCATCATCGTCTTCTGCAACATCGGCTTCATCGTCAACCTCGGGATGTCGTTCAGCGAGACGATCACCGTCAACAACGTCATCTGGGCGATCATTGGCCTGTCCCTCTACCACGCAGCCTTCGTCTGTGAAGCGCTGCGCAGCGGGGTCAACACCGTCCCGGCCGGTCAAGCGGAGGCAGCTCGGTCGATCGGGCTGACCTTCGGTCAGAGCCTCACCGAAGTGCTCCTTCCGCAGGCCTTTCGTGGCGCGATCACCCCGCTGGGCAACACCTTGATCGCGCTGACCAAGAACACGACGGTGGCCACGGCTATCGGCGTGGCCGAGATCAGCGGTCTGATGAAAGAGATGATGGAGTTCCGGCCCGACCTGGTGTTCGTCATCTTCCTCGTGGTCGCGATCGGCTTCGTCATCCTCACGTTGCCGGTAGGACTCGTCACGACCCACCTGTCCACCAAGCTGGCGGTGAAGCGATGAGTTCGGTCCTGTTCGATCACCCCGGACCCAAGGCCCGGGCGCGCCACCGGGTCATTGCCCTTGGCAGCGCCGTGCTCAGCGTGCTGGCCTTGGCCTGGGCGCTGTCGAAGTTCGCCGAGAAGGGCAACCTCGACTCGGCCAAGTGGGTGCCGTTCCTCACCGCGGACCTCTGGGTGAACTACCTCTTGCCCGGCCTGCTCAACACGCTGATCGCGGCCGCCCTGTCGATCGCCCTGGCTGGCGCTTTCGGCCTGATCTTCGGGATGGGACGGCTGTCGCAGCTGCCAGCGATCCGCTGGGTGAGCACCGTGATCGTCGAGTTCTTCCGCTCGGTCCCCGTGTTGGTCATGATGTTCTTCGCGTTCAACCTGTTTGCGTTCAACGGGGTGTTCCGCAGCGACCTCAACCCGATGGCCGGGGTCATCACCGGTCTCACCCTCTACAACGGGTCCGTGGTCGCCGAATTGCTGCGCTCCGGTGTGGGGAGCCTGCCCAAAGGCCAGACCGAGGCGGGGCTGGCGATCGGGCTGACCCGCGGCCAGACCCTGCGCAGCATCCTGCTGCCCCAGGCGATCACCGCCATGCTGCCGGCCCTGGTCGGTCAGCTCGTCGTCATCCTCAAGGACACCGCTCTGGGCTACCTCATCACCTACCAGGAACTGCTCAACAAGTTCCAACAGATAGGGTCCTACAAGTCCAACCCGGTTCCCGCCTTGATCGTCATCGCGACGATCTTCGTCCTCATCAACTACGCGCTGACCAGCCTTGCCTCGTTCATCGAACGGCGCACCCGCCAACGCGGGCGGGCCACCATCCCGCGGGCAGCCCTCGGGCCCGCTCCCGTCGACACCAAACCCATCACCCAGGCGTTGCATCACGCCGACGAAGAAGTCCTCCACGAGCGCTACCGCGCGAGCGGACACCGACCCGAGTGAGCGGCATACCCCTCGCCCACTCGGTGCCCATTTTCGCCCTACCCGCCGGTAAGGGACCTATGACCCCCTTACCGTTCTGACCATCCGTGGCAGGCTCGACCCGAACGCCGCACCCGCACCCTAAGGCAGGTCATCACGCATGAAGATCGTCGTCCTCGTCAAATACGTGCCGGAGCCCACGGCCACCTGGAAGTTCGCCCCTGACCTCACCGTCGATCGGGCCGCCGTCGAAGGGCGTCTGTCCGAACTCGACGAGTATGCCGTCGAGCAGGCCGCCCAACTCGCCGAGAAGGGCGTGGCCTCCGAGGTCGTCTTCCTCACCGTGGGCCCTGCTAAGGCGGCTGAAGGGCTGCGCAAGGCCCTGGCCATCGGCGGCGACAAGGCCGTTCACGTTGTCGACGACGCGATCCATGGATCGTGCGCGCTGAGCACCTCGCTCGTGCTGGCCAAGGCCCTGGAGAAGGAGGGCTACGACCTGGTGTTGACCGGGATGGCCTCCACGGACGCCGAGCTCTCGGTCGTGCCATCGATGGTGGCCGACCGGTTGGGGATTAACCAGGCCACCTTTGCCGGCGAGTTGTCGGTCGACGGCGGGGCCGTGACAATCCGGCGCGACACCGACAGCGCCAGCGAGCGGGTCACCGCCGCCTTGCCGGCCATTGTCTCGGTGACCGACCAAACCGGGGAAGCCCGCTACCCCGCCTTCAAGGCCATCATGGGGGCCAAGAAGAAGCCCATCACGACGTGGTCGCTGGGTGACCTCGGTGTCGACGCCGGAGCCGTCGGCCTCGGCGCCGCCAGCGTGCGCACCGTCGACGTCTCGCCCACCCCGGCCCGCGCCGCGGGCACGATCGTTAATGACGAGGGCGACGGCGGCACTCAGCTGGCCGACTTCCTGGCCGGCCGCGGCTTCATCTGATCCTTTCGGCGCCTTTCGCGCCGACTCCCCCGACAGCAACGCCGCGATGGCGCGGCATACCAACCCAGGAGACTCATCGTGTCGGAAGTCCTCGTTCTCGCCGAAGCCACCGGGGCCGGCGTCCGCAAACCCTCCCTTGAACTGCTCACTGCGGCCCGCGCGCTCGGCGACCCGGCCGCAGTCGTCTTCGGCCAGCCCAGCGACGCCGTCGTCGCACAACTCGGCGAATACGGCGCCACCAAGGTGTATGCCGTGTCCGCCCCCGAGGTGAGCGACTACCTGTCCCTGCCCAAGGCCGAGGCCGTCGTGCAGATCGCCGCGGCGGCCAAGCCCGTGGCGATTCTGCTGACCAGCGGCCCTGAGGGTAAGGACGTCGCCGCTCGGGTCGCTGTCCGGCTGAACTCTGGCATCGTCCCGGACGCCACGGCAGTTGCCCTCGACGGTGGCACGGTCGTGGCCACCCAGACCGTCTTCGCCGGGCGCTGGCAGGCCCGGAGCCAGATCGTCCGCGGTCCGGCCGTGATCACCATGCGTCCCAACGCGACCGCCGCTGAGCCGGCTGCGGCGTCCGCCTCCGTCGAGGCTGTCGACGTCGCCGTCAGCGATGCAGCCAAGGGTGCGAAGATCACCGCCCGCGAACCCAAGGTGTCCAGCGGCCGTCCCGAGCTCACGGACGCTGCGGTCGTCGTCGCCGGCGGGCGAGGGGTCGGTTCGCAGGAAGGCTTCGCCGTCATCGAGCAGACCGCCGATGCCATGGGCGCAGCGGTCGGGGCCTCGCGCACGGTGACCGACCAGCACTGGGCTCCGCACGAGCTTCAGGTCGGCCAGACCGGAAAGACCGTCGCGCCATCGCTCTACCTGGCCGCCGGAATCTCCGGCGCCATCCAGCACCGGGCCGGCATGCAGAGCAGCAAGACGATCGTCGTGGTCAACAAGGACCCCAAGGCCCCGATGTTCCAGCTTGCCGACTTTGGCGTCGTTGGCGACCTGCACAAGGTTTTGCCGGCACTCATCGACGAGGTGGGCAAGCGCAAGGGCTGAGCCGCCCCGCCCTTCTCCCGTCCTGACGGCACAAAGGAGTTCGATTCACGATGTGGGTCCGTTTCGTCCTCGGTCTGCTCATGACCGTCGTCTGCCTCGGGATCGCCGGGCGTCGGCTGTTCTTCCTCTTCCGACTCGGCAAGACCTTCCAGCCCCTGGAGGCCGACCGGCGCATCGACGCCGGCTCGGCCGTCCGGGCGGAAGTCGCTGAGGTCGCCTTCCAGCGCAAACTCTTGAGCTGGACCGTGCCTGGGATCGCGCACTTCCTCGTGTTCTGGGGCTTCATGGTCCTGCTCCTGACCGTTATCGAGGCATTTGTTGGACTGGTGAAGGCCGACTTCCAGATCCCCGTGGTCGGGAACTTCGCGTGGTTCGGGTTCATCGAAGATCTTTTCGCCCTGCTGTGCGTTCTGGCGCTGGTCGTCTTCACCATCCTGCGCATCCAGCAGGCCCCGAAGAACCTCGGCCGAAAGAGTCGGTTCTTCGGCTCGCACATCGGCCCGGCCTGGTTTGTCCTGTTCATGATTTTCAACGTGGTGTGGACCTTGTTGGCCTACCGGGGCGCATCGATCAACGCTCAAGAACTCCACGAGCCGGCAAACGCCGACAAGATGGGGTTCTTGCACGGCGCGTTCGCCTCACAGTGGTTCGCAGCGATCCTGCCCAAGACAAACACCGAGTTCTGGGAAACCTTCTTCCTCCTGCTCTCGCTCGCCGTGCTGCTCGGTTTCACCGTGTTTGTCACCTACAGCAAACACATGCACATCTTCGCCTCGATCCCCAACGTCGCCTATGCCCGACGACCTCGGGCTTTGGGCGCGTTGGAGCCGATCTTCTGGCCACGCCCCAAGATAGACGTCGAGGACCCGGGCGACGATGACGTCATGGGTGTCGGCAAAGTCGAGGACTTTACCTGGAAGGGCCTGCTCGACTTCGCTACCTGCACCGAGTGTGGCCGTTGCCAGAGTCAATGCCCGGCCTGGAATACCGGCAAGCCGCTGTCTCCCAAGGTGCTCATCATGGGCTTGCGCGACCACTCGCTGGCCAAGGCCCCCTATCTGCTCGCTGCCAAGACGGGCGGCGACGGCCCGGCAGTGCCGGCCGAGGGCGGCATACCGGAGGCGGCAACGGCCGAAGCGGCAAAACCGCTCGTTGGCCCCGAAGGTGACGAGGGTGCCCATGTCGGCGAGCACGGCATCGCCGGCGAGGGAGTGATTCCCTTCGACATGCTCTGGTCGTGCACCACCTGTGGAGCCTGCGTCGAGCAGTGCCCGGTCGACATCGAACACGTCGACCACATTGTCGACATGCGCCGATACCAGGTCCTCATGGAGGGTGCGTTCCCCGAAGAGGCCGGCATCATGCTTAACAACGTCGAGCATGCCGGTGACCCGTGGGGCCTGGGCCGCAGCAAACGACTGGAATGGGCCGAGTCGCTCGACTTCGAGATCCGGGTCTACGAAGGCGACAAGATCCCCGATGACGTCCAATACCTCTACTGGGTCGGCTGCGCCGGCGCCCTCGACGACACCGCCAAGCGGACCGCTCGCGCCGTCGCAACCCTGCTGCACGAGGCCGGCGTCGAGTTCATGGTCCTGGGCGAGGCCGAGTCGTGCACCGGTGACCCGGCCCGTCGAATGGGCCACGAGTTCCTCTTCCAGATGATGGCGATGCAGAACGTCGAGGTCCTCAATGAGGCCGGCGCCAAGCGCATCGTCGTCACCTGTGCGCACTGCTACAACGCGTTGGCGAACGAGTATCCGCAGGTCGGCGGCCATTACGAAGTCGTCCACCACACGACCCTGCTGGCCCGGCTGGTGGCCGACAAGCGACTCACTCCAGTGCAGCGAGTCGACGCCGCGGTGACCTACCACGACCCGTGCTATCTCGGGCGGCACAACCGAATCTTCGAGGCCCCGCGTGAGGTGCTCGGCGCGATCCCCGGCGCACAGGTCCAGGAGATGCCACGCAACCGCGAGAAGTCCTTCTGCTGCGGCGCCGGTGGCGCCCGGATGTGGATGGACGAGAACCTCGGGGAGCGGATCAATCAGAACCGCGCCGACGAGGCCCTGGCAACCACTCCCGACATTGTCGCGGCCGCTTGCCCGTTCTGCATCACCATGCTCTCCGACGGCGTCGCACAACGCCAACAAGAGGGCACCGCAGCCCCGACCGTCACCGTCACCGATGTCTCCGAGGTGCTCCTGCGTTCGGTTCGACCCGACCTCGCCGACTCCCTCTCCACCTCCTAGCTCCGAGCGCCACCGGAAACGGCATACCCCGGCAGCGCCCGACCGCTCAGCCCCCAGCAGCACCCGATCAGCCCGCCACCCGCCCCATCGCAGCAAGGACGAGCCCATGACCGACACCGCCCAGACCTCCGGACACGCGCTTGGCGCCGGGTTGGACCTGGAAACCCTCAACCTGATGCTGGAGACCCTCGGCGACTTCGTCGACGGGGTGCTCTCCCCCGAGTTGCAGCTCGACCTCGATCACGAAGACCGCTGTCCCGAGGACATCGTGCGGTTGATGTCCGACCCCGAGCAGCTCGGCGTCACCGCTGCCTTCATCCCGGCGGCCTACGACGGGATGGACGGTGGGGCCTTTGACTCCTACCGGATCTGCGAGCTCATGGCGCGTAAGGACCTCGGCCTAGGCACCGCCGTCTTCGCGACCTTCCTCGGCTCTGACCCGGTCGTCGTGGGCGCCACCGAGGAGCAGAAGAACGACTGGCTCGGCGCGATCGCGCGCGACGGCGTCATCTTCGCCTACGGGGCCACCGAGCCCGAGGCGGGCTCGGACCTGGGCGCCCTGGAGACGAACGCCGTCCCGGTGCGCAACGAGGACGGCGAGATCGTCGAGTACGTCATCAACGGGAAGAAGCAGTGGATCTCCAACGGGTCGATCGCGGACTTCACGACGATCCTGGCCAAGACCGACGCTGGGCCGTCATGGTTCGTCGTCGCCAAGGACACTCCCGGGTTCACTTCGGCTCCTCCGGAGGACAAGCACGGCCTGCGGTTGTCGAACACCGCAGCGCTGTTCCTGGACAACGTTCACGTCCCGGTCGGCAACCTCATCGGCGGCGTCGAAGGCAAGGGCCTCGTGCAGGCCCAGCAGGTGTTCGGTTACACCCGGCTCATGGTTGCGGCCTTCGGCCTCGGCTGCGGATGGGAGGCCCTTGACCGGGCCATCGCCTACTCGACCCAGCGGGTCCAGGGCGGCAGCTTGTTGATGGACAAGCAGGGCTACACCCACAAGCTGATCGTTCCGCACGCCGTTCGCCTTGAGGCCTCGCGGGCCTATATCGAGGACACCGCCGACAAGATCGACCGCGGTCTGGGTGCCGACGGCGCCATGAACACCGAGGGAGCGATTGCCAAGTACCTGGCTACCGTTGCTGGCAACGCGGCAGCCGACGACGCCATCCAGGCGCACGGCGGCTACGGCTACACCCGCCCGTACGTCGTGGAGAAGGTCAAGCGCGACGTGCGGATCACCACGATCTACGAGGGCACTTCGGAAATCATGGAGATGACGATTGCTCGCGACCGCTGGCAGCAGCACCTGAAGACCCAGGGCGCTTACTACCGCACCAAGGCAGCCGAACTGCGCTCGTTGGCGGCCACGCATCCCGCTGTCGGCGCCGATATCGCCGCCCTGGCGTGTGAGGGCATGGCCGTCGTGTTGGAGGCCTCCCGCACCGGCCGATTGACTCGCAACCAGCATGTGCTCTTCCGACTTGGCGAAATGATCGCGCATTGCGAGGGCGCCGAGATCTTCGCAAAGCGGGCTGCGGCCGCCGCCACCGAGACCGCTCACGAGAAGAGCCTCAAGCGCTTCGACGCCCGCACCTTCGCGCTGATGTCGCGCGTCTACGCCCGCGAGGCCGCCGCCCGGGTGGCCTTCGATGGTTCCCGATGGGTGGCCGGCGCCGCCGACCCAGGCACCCCCGCCGTGGCTGCCGTCAACGGCATCCCCACTGCCGCCATCCAGGCCGCGCAGGCTGGCATGGTCACCGACATGGACGCCATCGCCGACTCGCTCTACTCCCGCGGCGACTGGGCCGAGTGACCTCCGCCCGCAACCCCGACCTGACCGAAACGCTCCGGCAACCGCTCCACCGGAAGGACTGCACACCATGACCGACGTCCACCCCGTCGCCATCGTCGGCATTGCCGCCATCATGCCGATGGCCCCCGACGCCGACGCCTTCTGGGCCAATATCACCGGCGGGCGGTACTGCATCACCGATGTGCCGCCGGAGCGTTGGAATCCGGCGCTCTACTACTCCCCCGATCACTCGGCCCGGGACAAGACCTACTCGACGATCGGCGGCTGGGTCCGCGAGTTCGAGTGGGACCCGATCCGGTGGAAGCTGCCCATCCCGCCGACGGTGTCCGCGCAGATGGACCCCGGTCAGCGGTGGGCGTTGTCCGCCGCCCGACGCGCCCTCATGGACGCGGGGTGGCCCAACTGGTCGGTCGACAGTGACAAGGTCGCGGTCATTCTCGGCAACGCCATCGGCGGCGAGAAGCATTACCAGTCAAGCATGCGCATCCAACTCCCCGAGGCACTCAAGCGGGTCGCCGAGTCGGCGACCCTGCAAACCCTCCCGGCGGACATGCAGCACAAGATCGTCGAGGAGGCCCGGGCGCTCTATCTGGACAACATGTTCGAGATCACCGAGGACACCATGCCCGGTGAACTGTCGAACGTCATCGCCGGCCGGATCGCCAACGTTCTGAACCTGCGCGGCCCGAACTACACGACCGACGCCGCCTGCGCCTCCGGCCTGGCCGCCTTCAACTCGGCGATCCTCGGCCTCAACGACCACCAATACGACGCGGTCATCACCGGTGGCGTCGACCGGAACATGGGTGTTGACGCTTTCGTGAAGTTCTGCAAGATCGGCGCGCTGTCGGCCTCGGGCACCCGGCCGTTCGACGCCGCCGCCGACGGCTTCGTCATGGGCGAGGGCGCAGCTCTGTTCGTCCTCAAGCGTCTGGAAGACGCCGAGCGCGACGGCGACAAGATCTACGCGACGATCCTGGGCATCGGCGGTTCGTCCGACGGCAAGGGCAAGGGCATCACCGCCCCCAACCCGGTCGGGCAGAAGCTCGCCGTCGCCCGCGCCTGGGAGCGGGCTGGGGCCGACCCGGCCACCGCCACCGCCATCGAGGCGCACGGCACGTCGACCCGGGTTGGCGATGCCTCCGAGCTCGAGAGCGTCATGGCGATCTTCGGCGCGGCAGGCGCCAAGCCCGGCAGCATCGCCCTCGGTTCGGTGAAGTCCAACATCGGCCACCTCAAGGCGGCCGCGGGCACCGCGGGCCTGTTCAAGATGGTCAAGTCGCTGCACGAGAAGGTCCTCACCCCGTCGCTCAACTTCGTCAACCCCAACGAGAACGTCGACTGGGACCGGCACCCGTGCAAGGTCAACACGACCCTGCGCCCGTGGGACAACACCGGCCCCGACGGCGTCCGCCGTGGTGGCGTCTCCGCGTTCGGCTTCGGCGGCACCAACTTCCACGTCGTCGTCGAGGAGCACATCCCCGGTCGGCACAAGCCGCGCCCGAAGGTGTTCGCCTCCGCCGAGGTGCCCCAGGGCAACGGCGCCACGTATGCCGCCGCCGCACCCTCCGCGGGCGTGACCGCCTCCGTGCCAGCCGGCCCACCCAAGACCCCGCTGCGCGGGGCCCTGGTGCTCGGTGGTGCGAGCGACGCCGACGTCCTCACCCAGGTGCAGGCCGCCCTGGCCGACGCGAAGGCTGGCAAGGCCCCGGCGCCCGCCGCCCCCAACCCGGCCTTGGCCGACGCCGCCGTCCGCGTGGCCGTCGACTACGCCGACGCCAAGGACCTGGCCGGCAAGCTCGACAAGCTCGCCAAGGGACTGTCCTCGGGCAACCCGGCCATCTTCAAGATGCTGCGTCAGCAAGGCGTGTTCCTCGGCCGTGGCCCGGCGCCCAAGCTGGCCTTCCTCTACACCGGCCAGGGCAGCCAATACGTCAACATGCTCAAGGACCTCAACTCCGAGCCCATCGTCAAGGCGACCTTCGACGAGGCCGACCGAGTCATGACCCCGCTGCTGGGCCGCCCCCTCACCTCGTTCATCTATGTCGACGGTGGCGACGAGAAGGCCGTCAAGGCCGCCAACAAGCAGCTCATGCAGACCGAGATCACCCAGCCAGCAGTCCTCGCCACCGACCTGTCGCTCACCCGGCTGCTCGCGGCATACGGGATTGCGCCGGACATGGTGATGGGGCACAGCCTCGGTGAGTACGGCGCGCTCGTCGCCGCCGGCTCGCTCACCCTCGAAGCCGCCATGGAGGCAGTCAGCGCCCGCGGCCGCGAGATGGCCAAGGTGTCGGTCGAGGACAACGGCGCGATGGCCGCCGTGTTCGGCCCGTTGGAGGAGATCCAGCGGACCGTCGACGCGGCGAGCGGCTACGCCGTCGTCGCCAACATCAACTCCTACAACCAGGCCGTCGTCGGCGGCGCCACCAAGGCCGTCGAGAAGATCATCGAGACCTTCGCGGCCAAGGGCATCAACGCCGTGCGGATCCCGGTGAGCCACGCCTTCCACACCTCGATCGTGGCCCCGGCGTCCGTGCCGTTCGTCAACGCGCTGCGTCGGCTCAACCTGGTCGGCCCCAAGCTGCCCATCGTCGCCAACGTCACCGGCGAGTTCTACCCGGCCGACGCCACGACCGAGACGATGCTCGACTACACCGGCAAGCAGATCGCCTCTCCGGTGCAGTTCGTCAAAGGCCTGCAGACCTTGTATGCCGCCGGCGCCCGCGTCTTTGTGGAGGTCGGCCCCAAGAAGGCCCTGCACGGCTTCGTCGAAGACGTCCTGGGCAGCAAGCACGACGACGTGCTCGCGCTGTTCACCAACCACCCAAAGATCGACGACGCCGCCGCGTTCAACCAGGCCCTGTGTGGCCTGTATGCCGCGGGGCTGGGTCTGCGCCCAGCCGCTCCAGTCGCTGCGCCCGCTCCCGCAGCGGCTCCGGCCGCTCCGGCAGCTCCCGTCGCCGCTCCGGCGGCCATGGCGGCCCCGGTCGCCGCTGGCGCGCCGTCCGACTCGGTCATCACCGAGCTGGGCAAGTTGTTCGCCGGTGTTCTTGAGCAGGGCATGAAGCTCTATGGATTCCCGGGAGGCGGCACCTCAGCCGGCGACACGGCATACCCGGCAGCGGCTCCGGCCGCCTCGGGTGGCGCGCCGAGCACTCCCGCGCAGGAGCCGGTCGTCATCACCGGCGCTGGCCTTGGGCTCCCCGGTGTCACCCCGGTGTTCGACGACACCAACATCGAGCGGATCCTCGCCGGCCAGCAGTTCATCACCTCGTTGCCGCAGACCCTGCTGACCAAGATGTCCCGGATGCGGGTCACCCGTCTGGTAAAGGACGCCACGACTGGCTCGGGCAGCTTCCAGGTCATCGACAACGAGGCCGATGTCGTCAAGCTGGCCGGCCAGCGCGCGCCGCTGGACGTCGTCGCGCAGTACGGCATCGACGCCGGCCGCGACGCCGCCCTCGACACGACCACCCGGTTGGCGCTGGGTGCCGGCTTCGACGCGCTGCGTGATGCGGGCATTCCGCTGGTCATGCACTACAAGAAGACCACCATCGGCTCGCAGTTGCCCGACCGTTGGGGCCTGCCCGACGCGATGCGCGACGACACCGGCATCATCTTCGCCTCGGCGTTCCCGGGCTACCACAACCTCATCGACGAGGTCAGCCACTACACCGAGGACCGCGCCCGACGCGAGCACCTGCTCGCCCTGGAGGGTGTGCGCACCCAGCTGACCGGCAGTGAGCCGGTCTGTGCCGAGATCGACGCCCTCATCGCCCAGCTCAAGCGCGAGCTGGAGGAGAACCCGTTCGAGTTCGACCGGCGCTTCCTCTTCCGCGTCCTGTCGAT
>JBGAQN010000028.1:0-46783 GCA_044220725.1 Dermatophilaceae bacterium | reverse complement strand
CATCATCGAAGGCCCCTCACACCGGCAACGTCAACACGTCACCCTTGACCAGACGAACAACGCCCAGCATGCTCACTGACACCCCCAAGCGGTCCCATGCTCGTGACAACGAGGTGGTCCCATCACGCTGGCAAGCGACAAGCGGCACCGACTCAAGGGAATCGTGAAACTCATTGGGCCTTTTCCGCGTTGGGAGGTCTGCCCAGGGTTCGGTTGGCAGTGATGGTGGTTGGTCGTGTCAGGCGGTCAAGTAGCGGTCTCAAGTTGACGGGCGCCCGGCGACCCTGGTGAGCGCGCCACCGTCCGCGTCCGACTCTTAGGCCACGACAAGGAACAAGGTCCGGTTCGATGTGGCGCGCGAACGTGAACCAGCATCCTTCGCCAGTGTCTCCGCTCACCCCGCAGATGTCCGGTGGCTATTGGCAGTGCCGTCCGGTCTCGGGCAGAGACCGCGCCGCGGCGCTAAACGCCGGCAGCAACAGCGGCTCCGGGGCGTATGCCGCGGGCACCAGCACGTCCATCGCGGGTGACCGCCCGTAGGTGGTGAACTGGACGCCGTCGGAACGCCGTTGGACGATCCAGTCGACCCCGTCGACGGCGACACACTCAAGCGTCGACGGCCCCGGCGGCTCGTAGCCGCAGATGGCGACGACCGCCGGGTCACCCCAGGCCCGGGCGGTTGGGCTGTCGACGCTCACCTGGCGAGGTTTCAGCGAACCCACGGCGCTCGGCCAGAGGCCCTTCAGCGCTTCGCAGGCGGGGTCGGCGGCGCCGGTCGGCAACGTCACCGCGACCGGGGCAGCCCCCGGGCTCGAACACCCGACCAGTCCGCCAGGGAGGGTAACCGCGAGAGTGAGCAGGGCGGCATACCGACTGGTGCCGGTATGCCGCCCCATGGCGCCTCGCGAGCGACGGCTCAGATGTGCACCACGGTGCACGTGAGCGTGCGGGTGATGCCGGGGACCTCCTGGATGCGGGCGATGACTAGCTTGCCGAGCTCGTCGACGGTGTTGGCTTCGACCCGGGCGATGACGTCGTAGGGGCCGGTGACGTCCTCGGCGGACGCGACGCCCGCCACCTCGCGAATCGCCTCGGCGACCGACGCCGACTTGCCGACCTCGGTCTGGATCAGGATGTATGCCTGGACCACGGAGCAACCTCACTTGTCGAGGGGTCTGGCGGGCGGTTGCCCGCTCGGGTCGTCCTCGACCCGTCCCCCAGACGCTACCGTGCCGAGTGGGGTTTCGTCGTCCCGGATGAGGAGAAGAACGTGGCAGCACGGCGGTCCAGGGCCATGGTCGGTCCCATGACCCTGGCGCATCTGACCGAGGAGCAGTTGCTCGCTCGGATCATCCCGCGGATGCCGCGGGGGGCGGGCGTTCTCGTCGGCCCCGGGGACGACACCGCTGTCCTGCAGTGCGACGACGCGACCATCGTCACGACGGACGCGGCTGTGCGCGGCCGGGATTGGCGGGACGAGTGGTCCAGCCCGCAGGACGTCGGCGCCAAGATCGTCGCCCAGAACCTCGCCGACGTGGCCGCGATGGGCGGGCGCCCGCTCGGGCTGGTCGTCACGCTCCTCGCCGATCCAACGACCCCGGTCGCCTGGGTCGAAGGTTTCGCTGACGGGCTCGGTGAAGCGGCCCGAGCCGCGGGGGCGGGAGTCCTCGGCGGCGACCTCTCCTCAGCCCCCGCCGGAGTGCTGGCCGTCTCGGTCACCGCGCTGGGGACCCTCGACGGGCGCGCCCCGGTGTTGCGGTCCGGGGCGCAGCCGGGTGACCTGGTTGCAGTGGCCGGGACGCTGGGCCGTTCGGCGGCAGGCTTGCTCTTGCTGCAGAAGGAGCGTCCCGACCTCGACCCCGATCTCGTCGCGATTCACCGTCGCCCGCAACCGCCGCTGGCGCAGGGGCCGGTGGCGGCCGCTGCCGGGGCCCGGGGGATGCTCGACATCTCGGACGGGTTGTTGCGCGACGGCTCCCGGGTCGCGGCCGCCAGTGCCGTCGCCCTGGATCTCTCCCGCGAGGCGCTCGCCCCGTATGCCGCCCACCTCGCCCACGCGGTCGGCCCGGACGCCGCTTGGGAGTGTGTGCTCAGCGGTGGGGAGGAGCACTCGCTGCTGGCGTGTTTCCCGCCGGGCCAGGTGCCGACGGGATGGACGGTGATCGGCGCGGTCCGGGAGGGGGCCGGGGTGCTGCTGGACGGCATACCGCAGCTGCCCACCGGGTGGGACCACTTCCGGGCCTGACGACGGCGAAGGCCGGCTCCCACGTGGGGAGCCGGCCTTCGGAAGCCGAGGTCAACCCTTCAACGGGCGACCTTGCCGGCCTTGAGGCACGACGTGCACACGTTGACCCGCTTGGGGGTGACCCCGTTGATGAGGGCCTTGACCCGCTGGATGTTGGGGTTCCAGCGCCGCTTGGTGCGGCGGTGCGAGTGCGAGATGTTGTGACCGAAGCCCGGTCCCTTGCCGCAAACGTCGCAAGTGGCTGCCACGGGTCTCTCCTGATGCTCTGGTGCGGGCTCGAACCCGCGGTCTGGGATGTCGGGGGCCCGCGCCGGTATGCCGCGCGCCCAGGGCGCACCGCCCCACCGGACAAGGGCAACTTGCCAAGAATAGCCGAGCGGGCGCGCCGGGGCCAAAACGCGAGGCGAGCGATGGCTAGGCTGACCGATGACGTGCCGCCCGATGCCTCGGACGGTGCCAAGCCGTGGTCCAGTCGATGCCGACACGATAGCCGCAAGCCGGTGCGCAGGGAGGTCCGATGCCTGAGCCAGTCCCGCCGCCGGCGGAGCGCCCCCGTCGGGTCCTGTCGACCCTCGATGCGGGCGGGTTCTTGAGGTGGGCCGCAGTGGCTCGCTCGTCGTTCGCCTCGGCCCGGGCCGAGATCGACGCCCTCAATGTCTTCCCGGTGCCCGATGGCGACACCGGGACCAACCTCTACCTGACCCTCGACGCAGCCCTGGACGCCGCTCGGACGGCGATCTCCCGCGACATCCCGGTCGGATCCGTGACGATCCCCAGCCTGCAGATCATGTGCCGCGCGATGTCCCGCGCGATGCTGCTCACCGCTCGCGGGAATTCCGGCGTCATCCTCAGCCAGCTCTTCCGCGGGTTCGCCGAGCACGTCGTCGACACCGGCAGCGAGTCCCTGGACGGCGCGGGGTTGGCGGGGGCGTTCGCCCGCGCCGACCACCTGGCCTGGCGGGCGGTCACCGAGCCTAAGGAAGGCACCATCCTGTCGGTCTCGCGGGCCGTGGCAACCGCCCTCGCCGCGCGGGTCGACAGCGAGCCCGGTATGCCGCTCGCCGACGCCATCTCGCTGGCCGCATCGACCGCTGCGGAGGCGCTGGAACGCACGCCCTCCCAACTGCCTGCGCTGGCCCGGGCGGGCGTCGTCGACGCCGGTGGCGCTGGCTACCTGTTGCTCATCGAAGCCTTGGCCCGCGTCATCCACGGCCAGCCTCCGCAGGCCGACGACGACCCATTGCGTCGGCACCTGGGCTGGTCCCGGCCGGTCGTGCCCGCCCGTGCCCACGCGGCGGCGAGCGACGAGGACGGCGGTGAGGGACCGGCATACGAGGTCATGTATCTGCTCAGCGACAGCGATGAGGAACGGGTGGGGGTCCTGCGGGCCCGCCTAGCGAGCCTGGGTGACTCCCTGCTCATCGTCGGCGCCGAGGGCACCTGGAACGTCCATGTCCACGTCGATGACCCAGGGGCGGCGATCGAGGCGGGGGTCGAGGCCGGTCGCCCGCATCGGATCGTCGTCACCCATTTCGGCGACCAGATCCGCCATGCCCCCGACCCGGCGGCCCTCGCCGTCGTCGCCTGCGCAGCCGGTGAGGGCATCGCCGAGGTGTTCCGGGCGGCGGGCGCCACGGTCGTCATGAGCGGGCCGGGCCGACGCGCCTCGGCGGGACAAGTCCTCGAAGCGATCCGCGCTACCGGGGCCGGACAGGTCATCGTCCTGCCCAACGACGGTGACACCGAGATGGCGGCCCAGGCGGCGGCCCGAGCAGCAGTCGAGGGTGGCCAGCAGGTGCGCGTCGTGCGATCCCGCACCGCTGTCCAGGGCATTGCGGCGCTCGCGGTATTCGACGCGCAGACTGACCTCGAAGCCAACGCCGAGGCGATGTCAGAGGCGTCGGCGGCGACCCGCCACGGTGCGGTGACCATCGCCCGCAAGGAGGCGCTGACCTCCGCGGGCGTCTGCCATGTCGGCGACGTGCTCGGCGTCGTCCAGGGCGACTTCGCGATTATCGGCTCGGACCTCTACGACGTCGCCGGTCAGGTCGTGGAGACGTTGCTGGGTGAGGACGGCGAATTGCTCACCGTCATCAGCGGGGACGACGCGCCGGACGACCTCGCCTCCGCGGTCGTCGCCGCAGCTCGGATCCGCCGCCGCGACCTCGAGGTGACCGTCGTCCACGGCATGCAGCCGCTCTACCCGCTGCTGCTGGGCGTCGAGTGAGCCGATGCTCGCGGCATACACCGAGGACACTCTGCTGCGGCGCGTCGTCAAGTCGGCACAGGCCGATGCGTTGGCCAAGAACAAGGGGCTGCACACCGTCGGTGACCTGCTGGAGTTCGTCCCGCGCGCCTATCTGCCGCCCAACCAGCTGACCGACCTGGGGGAGTTGCGTGACGGCGAGGACGTCATGGTCGTCGCCGAGGTCGCCTCCGTCTCGGTGGTCCCGATGCGCCAGCGCCGGGGTTTCCGCTGCACCGCGGTCGTCACCGACGGTCGGCACGAACTGGACCTGACGTTCTTCACCAAGCACAAGTACGACTTCGGCCTGCGGGCCGGGCTGTGGGGCGTGTTCGCGGGCACGGTGACCCGTTATGGGCGACGCCGCCAGCTCACCCATCCCGAGATGGAGTTGTTGGAGGAGGGGCTGTCCGCCGAGCGGGCCGACTACCTGCGCACCCATCAAGTGCCCGTCTACTCGGCCACGGGCAAGGTGACCTCGTTCGTGCTGCGCACGACGATGGCCCTGGTCTTGGACTGTGTCGAGGAGGTCCGCGAGCCGCTGCCGGCCGCCGTCCGGCTCCGTCGCGGGCTGCTCGGTCGTCGTGATGCTCTGGAGCTCATCCACCGGCCGCGGTTGGAGGACGATGTCCGGCCCGGGATGCGGCGTTTGCGCTATGACGAGGCGTTCGTCCTGCAGACCATTCTCGGGCAGCGCCGTCGCGCCGCGCAGGCGCTGCACACGAGCGCCCGTATGCCGCGTGCCAACGGACTGCTCGCGGCCTTCGACTCGCGGTTGCCATTCACCCTGACAGCCGGACAGCGCGAGGTGGGCGATCTCATCGCGGCCGAGCTGGCCGCCGATCGACCGATGCACCGCCTGTTGCAGGGCGAGGTCGGATCGGGCAAGACCGTCGTCGCCCTGCGGGCGATGCTGGCCGTCGTCGACGCAGGCGGCCAGGCCGCCCTCCTGGCTCCCACCGAGGTCCTCGCGGCCCAACACCATCGCTCGATCACGGCTCTGCTGGGGGACCTGGCGATGGGCGGGATGCTCGGCGGGTCGGAGCTGGGCACCAAGGTGGCGCTGCTCACCGGCAGCCAGTCCGCTGCGGCACGCCGGGCCGCACTCAACGACGCGGTGACCGGTGACGCCGGGATCGTCGTCGGCACCCACGCACTCATCCAGAAACATGTGACGTTCTTCGACCTCGCGCTGGTCGTCGTCGACGAACAGCATCGGTTCGGCGTCGAACAACGAGATGCGTTGCGGGAGAAGGGCCGCACGCCCCCGCACCTGCTCGTCATGACCGCGACGCCGATCCCTCGGACCGTCGCGATGACGGTCTTCGGCGACATGGAGACCGCGACGCTCACCGAGCTGCCGGCCGGGCGCCAGCCCATCCAGACCCATGTCGTCGACGAGGCGCGGCCGGGCTGGATGGACCGCGCCTGGGCTCGGGTCGCCGAGGACGTGGCCCGCGGTCACCAGGCCTACGTCGTCTGCCCGAAGATCGGCGACCCCACCGACGGGTCGACCCTCACCGGCGACACGTCCGATGAGGACGCCGGCTGGGGCGACGTGCCCGAGGAGGTGGGGGAGGGCGGCATACCCTCTGCTGCCGCCGCGCGCCCCCTGGCAGGCGTGTATGCCGTCCACGACCGGCTGACCGCCGAACCCGCCCTCGCCGGGCTGCGGACCGCGGTCCTGCACGGGCGACTGGACGCCGACTCCAAGGACCGCGTCATGACCGCGTTCGCGCGAGGCGAGATCGACGTCCTCGTCGCTACCACGGTCATCGAGGTCGGCGTCGACGTGCCCAACGCGACCGTCATGGTCGTGATGGACGCCCAGCAGTTCGGCATGTCTCAGTTGCATCAGTTGCGGGGCCGGATCGGTCGCGGGAGCGCCCCGGGGCTGTGCCTGCTCGTGACGAGCGAGCCCACGCCAGCCGCGGCGGCGCGGCTAGAGGCCGTGGCGGCGACGACCGACGGGTTCGAACTGTCCCGGCTGGACCTCGCCTCGCGTCGGGAGGGCGACGTGCTCGGCGCCCGGCAGAGTGGGCGGGGCTCGTCGGTGCGGTTCCTGCGGATGGGGCACCGCGACGACGAGGAGCTCATCGCCGCCGCCCGGGAGGACGCCTTCGAGGTGCTCGACGACGACCCCGAGCTGGAGCGTCACCCGGTCCTGCGCGCCCGGGTCGCGGCCCGGTTGGACGAGGAACAAGCCGCCTATCTGGAGCGTGGCTGATGACCCGCATCATCAGCGGCATCGTCGGGGGTCGGCGCCTGGCGACACCCAGCGGCGAGGCGACCCGGCCCACCTCCGACCGGGTGCGCGAGGGGCTCTTCTCGCGTTTGGAGCACCTGGACGTCATCATCGGGGCGCGCGTGCTCGACCTGTATGCCGGGTCCGGCGCCTTGGGCTTGGAATCGCTCAGCCGCGGGGCCGTCCACGCGACGCTCGTCGACTCGGATCGGGGCGCGGCCGAGATCGCCCGGACCAACGCGCGGGCCCTCGGCCTTGCGAGCCGGGTGCGCGTGCGGGCCGAGCCGGTGGAACGGGTGCTCCTCGCCGGTCCAGGATCCCCGGACGAACGGGTCGGGCTGGTCTTCCTCGACCCGCCCTACGACCTGGACGACGAGCGTCTGGCCGATGTGCTGGCGCTGCTCGTGCGGCATACCTGGTTGGCGCCGGATGCCCTCGTCGTGGTGGAGCGGTCCGGACGCTCGGCCCCACCCCGGTGGCCGGCGGGCCTGTCGGCCGCGGGCGAGCGACGGTACGGCGAGACGAAGGTGTGGTTCGCTGACGCCCCCGGACCTGACGAGGTGGCCTGACCGGCTGGTGCGGCCTGAACGGCTGGTGCGCCCGCAACGGCTGGTAGCGTCGCCCGCGTGACGACACGCGCCGTGTGCCCCGGGTCCTACGACCCGGTGACCAATGGGCACATCGACGTCATCACTCGGGCCACGCTGTTGTTCGACGAGGTCGTCGTCGCGATCCTGCACAACCCGGCCAAACGGGGGACCTTCCCGGTGGAGCAGCGAGAGGCTCTCCTGCGCGACTGCATCGGGTCATACCCCGGCGTGCGGGTGGCGCTGTTCGCCAACACCCTGCTGGTGGACATCTGCAGCGAGCTCGAGGCGACGGCGATCGTCAAGGGTCTGCGCAGCGGCACCGATTTCGCGTATGAACTGCCGATGGCGCTGATGAACCGCCAGCTCACGGGTGTGGAGACGGTGTTCCTCCCCGGCGACCCGCAGTTCGAGCACGTCTCCAGCAGCCTCATCAAGGAGGTCCACGCCCTGGGCGGGGACGTCAGCGGCATGGTGCCCCTCAAGGTGATGGCCGCCCTGAGCGAGGCATTGCCGCAGCGGCCGGGCGGGAACGGTTGAGGGTCGTCCCGGGTCGCCATCGCCCCGTCTGCGGTCCGCGATTCGCGCGATTCGCGCCTCTCGGCGCCGGTCCGGTAACCTAGTTCTTCGGTCTACGTCCGTCCGGGGCGTGGACCGAGCCCTCGACCAGCCGGAAGCCATGCCTCGCCTCGACCCTCGCGCGCCCCTCGTGTTCGACACGAGGGATCTTCGTCGCCAGCCGGGGTCGATGCAGGAGCACACCCGGAGGGTAGAGATCCCCGAAATGCTGGGCACCGACATCGTCGCCGTGCCGGCCGGAGCGCCGGTCGACATCGAGTTGCGGTTGGAGTCCGTCACCGAAGGGGTCCTCGTGAGTGGCTCGGTCCGAGCCACGGCAACCGGCGCATGCGTGCGGTGCTTGGATCCGGTGAACCTCCCCGTGGAGGTGAGCTTCCAGGAGCTGTTCGCGTATGCCGATCGGGCGGCGCACCACCATGAGGTGGACGCCGGTTCGGACGAGGCCGAGGTGTACGAGCTGGTGGACGATCTGGTCGACCTGCAGCCCGTGCTCCGGGACGCGGTGGTGCCTGCACTGCCCTTCCAGCCGGTGTGCCGTGCCGACTGCCCGGGGTTGTGCTCCGAGTGCGGAGCGGCCCTCGCGCAGGACCCGGACCACCGACACGACGCGATCGACCCGAGATGGGCGGCGCTCGGCGGACTGCTGAGCGACCACCCCGAAGAGAACAGGACCTGACGTGGCCGTCCCCAAGCGGAAGACCTCGCGCTCCAACACCCGCTCGCGGCGGGCCAACTGGAAGGCCGTGCCGGCCGTCCTCACCACCTGCCCGCGTTGTTCGCAGCCGACCCCGCCGCACCAGGCGTGCCCGTCGTGCGGCACCTACAAGGGTCGCCACGTCGCAGCTGCCGAGCGCTCCGAACACCAGGGCTGATCCCCTCACCGTCATGGGACAGACCGGGGGAGGACCGGCTCCGTCCCTGACGACCCTGCGCGACTACCTCACCGGGGTCATCGGGACACCAGTCGACGACGACGTGCTCGAACGGGCTCTCACGCATCGGTCGTATGCGTATGAGAACGGCGGGCTGCCCAACAACGAGCGGCTTGAGTTCCTGGGGGACGCCGTCCTCGGGTTGGTCATCACCGACACGCTGTATGCCGCGCACCCCGACCTCCCCGAGGGGCAGCTGGCCAAACTGCGGGCGTCCGTCGTCAACATGCGGGCCTTGGCCGATGTCGGTCGGACCATCGACCTGGGCACCTACATCCGGTTGGGCCGCGGTGAAGAGACCACCGGGGGCCGGGACAAGGCATCCATCCTCGCCGACACGATGGAAGCCCTCATCGGCACGGTCTACCTGTCCGGGGGCTTGACCGCCGCGGGTGACTTCGTCCATCACCTTTTTGACCCCCTGCTGAAGACCGCCGCTGGGCTCGGTGCTGGGTTGGACTGGAAGACGAGTTTGCAAGAACTGTGTTCTGCCGGCTCGCTCGGCTCTCCTGAATACCGGCTCATCGAGTCCGGCCCCGACCACGAGAAGAGCTTCGACGCGGCCGTCCTCGTCGGCAACGAGGTGCTGGGGCAAGGAGCAGGGCGCAGCAAGAAGGAGGCCGAGCAGGCCGCCGCTGAACAGGCCTGGGTCGAGTTGGCCGCCCGGCGAGCGCGCGCCGAAGTCGAGGCGGATCTCGAGCGTGCCGCCACGGGGAGCGACGTCACGGGGTCGGCAGGAGGCGGCCTTCCCGAGCCAGGGGAGGCCGCCCCGGAGCCCGGATCCGGAGCGGACGCTCCCTTCGACGCCGCTTCCCGGCCCTAGGTCTACGTGCCAGAACTGCCCGAGGTCGATGTCGTCCGTGCAGGCCTGGCCGCCCATGTCGTGGGCCGCACGATCGAAGACCTCCAGGTGCGCGGAGCGCGGGTCGCCCGGCGACACCTGGCCGGCCCCGACGATCTGGCCGCGCGCGTGCGGCATACCCGCGTGGAAGCGGCCCGACGGCGAGGCAAGTATCTCTGGCTGGTCCTGGCCACCCCGGAGGGTGACCGGAGCGCCCTCCTGCTGCACCTGGGGATGAGCGGGCAACTGCTCGTCCAACCACCGGAGGCGCCCGACGATCGCCATCTGCACGCGCGGTTCGGGTTTGCCGACGACGGCCCCGAGTTGCGATTCGTCGACCAACGGACTTTCGGCGGGATGGCCCTGGCCGAGTTGGACGCCAACGACATCCCGGACACCATCGGTCACATCGCGCCCGATCCGTTCGACCCGGCATACGACCACCGCGCCGTCATCGCCCGGCTCAAGGCGCGGCACAGCGCGATCAAACGCGGCTTGCTCGACCAAGGGGTCGTGTCGGGTATCGGCAACATCTATGCCGACGAGGCGCTGTGGCGGGCGGGTGTCCACGGAGAGCGGCCGTCCGACACGCTGAGCCGCCCGGCGCTGGGCCGGATCCTCGACCACGCGCGCGAGGTCATGGCCGAGGCGTTGGCTCAGGGCGGGACCAGTTTCGACGCGCTCTACGTCAACGTCAACGGCGCCTCGGGCTACTTCGACCGGTCGCTCGCGGCATACGGACAGGTGGGGCGGCCGTGCGCGAGGTGCGGAACGCCCATCATGCGCGAGCACTTCATGAACCGGTCGAGCTTCTTCTGCGCGAAGTGCCAGCCAAGACCACGGACGATTGGGCGATGATTGAGCCCTGGTCCGTTCCGCAGCGCAGCTTGCGGATCCTCGGTGGGGGATCAGAGGTTTGCCAAACCTCGCTACTGCCAATGAGCTGGCGCTGCCACGCTGTTCTACGAAGATGCACCGTGGCCCGGCTGGGAGGAGGACTGTGCTGCGCTCCAACTCGACTACGGCTTCTCGCTGTGGCTGCCGCCATTTTCAGCGGAAGGCAAGCACGCCTCATCCGTCTCACGTCGGGCGGTGCCGATGGTCGAACTCCTCCGCGTCTACGACGACGCGGGCCAACAGCTTTCGCAACGTAGGTGATCAGCCGCCGATGCCGAGGAAGACCAGGAGTCGGCGTTCAAACTCGACGAGCGTGGTGCCCTCTAAGCGACCGATGACGGTGTGGACGTTGGTGCGTCTGACAGTGGTGACCTTGTCCACCATCAGATGAGAGTTCCTATCGAGCCCATTGCCGTCATCCGCTGGGACAGCGACACGGAGGAGCGGTGCGTCCACGATGGTCGTGGTGAAGGGGCAGACCGTGACGGAGTCGGTGGCGTCGAAGCGGTCGTACTGAATCACCAGCGCGGGTCGCGGCTTGCTTGCGTAGACGCCACCTGAAACTGTGACGATGTCGCCGCGCCTCACTCGGGCCAGTCTTCAGTGATCGCTTCGACGAAGTCCATGTCATCGGAGGTCTGCGCAGCCACGGCGACACGAAGTGCTTGACGGTGGGCCTCGGCGGCGAACTCGGAAGACCGCACATCGGGCACCCAAATCTGCACGGGGCGCAAACCCTGTGCTCTCAGCTTCGCCCTGTGAGCCTCAACCCGCTCACGAACAGTCATGGACCGATGTTACATGTAACGGGAGGCTGATCGCAACGGTCGCGGCTTGTGCGAACGTACGTAATGACGTACGGTTTCATCCGAGGAGGTCATCATGACTGCGGTCAGTGCAACGTCGGCGAGGGCAAACCTGTACCGGCTGATCGACCAGGTGAACCAAGAATCGGAGCCGTTGACCATCACGGGGCAGCGTGGCAACGCTGTGCTCGTGGGTGAGGACGATTGGCGGTCGATCCAGGAGACCCTCTTCCTCGAGTCTGTGCCGGGTCTGGCTGAGTCCATCCGCGTCGCGCGGGCTGAGGGCGTTGACGCTGGTTCGACCGAACTCGACTGGTGAGTGAGGCCGAGTGGGTCTTGGTCTATTCAAGGCAGGCCCAGAAGGATGCCCGAAAGTTGACGTCGTCGGGGCTCAGGGCGAAGGCTCAGCTCTTGCTGGAACTGCTGTCCGAGGATCCCTTCGCCATGCCGCCGCGCTTCGAGAAGCTCGTCGGTGACTTGGCCGGTTGCTACTCAAGAAGGATCAACATCCAGCATCGCCTCGTCTATGAGGTGCTGCCAGAGGAGCGCATCGTCCACGTGCTGCGAATGTGGACGCACTACGAGTAGCCGCTCGGTCGCTCACGGCATACGGACAGGCAGGGCGGCCGTGCCGTCGGTGCGGGACGCCCATCCGGTGGGAACCCTTCTGAACTCCGAACGAGGAGCAGCGAATCATCCGAGGCGGGCAGCGAAGCGTCACTTGGGATTCAGCGAATCGTTAGCCAAGCGAATCTGCCGGTGCTTCACCGAATGTTCTCGCTACTGGGGGGCCTGGCGGCAGCGCCCGCTGCGAGTGATCTGTGCTTGCAGAGTGCTAGCATGATTGCATGACGACGCTGTATATCCGTGAGGTCCCGACGGCCGTCGCGGCGACGCTGAAAGAGCGCGCCGCTGCCCGTGGTCAGTCGTTGTCGGTCTATGTGGCCGGCGAACTCACCCGGCTGGCCAGTCGGCCCACCAATGAGGAGATCGCTGCGCGGCTGCGCACCAGGGACCGCAGCGTCGGCCCCACCAGCGACGAGATCCTGGCCGCGCTTGAATCCGGTCGCCGGTGAGCGTGGTCGATGCGTCGGCGATGGTCGCAGCGCTGGTCGGCCGCAGTGCGGACCCCGACCTGCTGCACGCCTTGAGCGGGGACGTGGATGCCCCCCATCTGTTGGATATTGAGGTGCTCTCGGTCCTACGTGGGCTCGTTCTGGGCGGAAAGCTCGGCCTTGAGGAAGCCAACGAGGCTCGCGCGGAGTTCTTCGCCTTCACCATCCAGCGCCACGACACGGCCCCGCTCGCGGATCGGATCTGGGACCTGCGTCAGCAGTTCACCACCTATGACGCCAGCTACCTCGCCGTTGCCGAAGCCCTGCAGGCCCCCTTCTTCACCTGCGACGCCAAGCTCATCAGCCGGGGCCACAACGCGAGAACTCATCTCGTGCTCCAATCGCCATGAACTCCGCGCCCCGTGGTGGTGGGCACCCGACGGTCGCGGGCGGCATACGGGGCGGGCCGGTCGCTCGCGGCCACCAGGGTGGGCCGAGACCACGTGGGACGTCGGTGCGGTGACATAGGCTCCAGCGGTGACCGCACGCCAGGCCTCTGCCCCCCTTGCCCTGCCCACCGCCGATGCCGCCGAGCAGTGGCTGGCCACTCGAGCAAAGACCGGCCTGGACCAGGCCCGCAGATTGGTCGCCGAGCTCAAGGCGGCACCGCCGCCAGATGCTCTGGCGACGCTGTCCGCATGGAACGAGGTGGACGTGGTCCTCGGCTCGGTTGCCTCCCCGGCGTCGTTGTTCGCCGAGGTGCATCCGAACGAGTCTGTGCGCGAGCGCGCCGATCTCGCCGGCCAAGAAGTCCAGAAGCTGTCGACCGAGCTGGGCCTGGATCGAGAGCTCTACGAGATCTTCGCGGCGTTGGACCCGGCTGACCTCGACCCAGCCGCAGCGCGCTTCCTGGACAAGAGCCTCACCACGTTCCGTCGGTCCGGGGTGGACCAGGACGAACCCACCAGAGAACGGATCCGCGCGATCAACGAGCGCCTCACTGTGCTCGGCCAGGAATTCTCCAAGAACATCCGCGGGGACGTGCGCACCATTCGGGTCGCCTCCGAACGCCTGGCCGGTATGCCGCAGGACTGGCTCGCCGCGCACCCAGCCGACGCCGAGGGTCTGGTCGCGGTGACGACCGACTATCCCGACTCGGTGCCTCTGCGCACGTTCTGTGCAGACGCGCAGGTCCGGCGCGAGATGGCCCACGCCTTCCTGAGCGTCGGTTGGCCGGTCAACGACCCACTCCTGCACGAGCTGTTCGACTTGCGGCACGAACTGGCTCAGTTGCTCGGTTACGACACGTGGGCCGACTACGACGCCGAGGTCAAAATGATCAAGGAGGGCCGGGCCATCCCGGTCTTCATCGACAAGATCTCGGCCGCCGCCGAAGCGTCCGGTCTGCGCGACCGGGCCATCGTTCTGGAACGGCTGCGCCAGGATGTGCCCGAGGCAACCACCATCGACACCGCCGACCTGGCGTACTACTCAAACCTCGTGAGCAAGGAACAGCTCGAGGTCGACGCTCAGTTGGTTCGCACGTATTTCGACTTCGCCAAGGTTCGAGCCGGCCTGCTGGAGGTCACCGGGCGGCTGTTCGGCGTGCGCTATCAGCCTGCGGCCGATGCCGTGGTCTGGGACGAGGCGGTTGCGGCATACGACGTGTTCCGGAGCGGCCACCCCAGTCTGGGTGCACCCGACGACGGGGAGGGCGGGGGAGAGTGGCTTGGGCGGATCTACCTCGACTTGCACCCGCGTGAGGGCAAATACAAGCACGCGGCCCAGTTCGATCTCGTCACGGGGATGGCAGGGCGGCACCTGCCAGAGGGGGTGCTGGTCTGCAACTTCTCCCGCGGCCTCATGGAGCACGACCACGTCGTCACTCTCTTCCACGAATTCGGACACCTGGTCCACCACGTGCTCGGGGGACACCAAGCGTGGCACCGGTTCTCCGGGGTTGCCACCGAGTGGGACTTCGTCGAAGCGCCTAGCCAGATGCTCGAGGAGTGGGCCTGGGATGCTCAGATCCTGCAGGCCTTTGCCACCAACGAGGCGGGCGAGCCGATTCCGGCCGACCTCGTGGAGAAGATGCGCCGGGCGGATGACTTCGGCAAGGGCTTCCAGGCGCGCACCCAGATGTTCTATGCCGCCATGTCCTACTGGTTCCACACCGAACGCCCTGCCGACCTCACCGAGCGCACCCGCGAACTGCAGGCGCAATACTCGCTGTTCCCCTATATCGAGGGCACCCACATGCCGTGCTCCTTCGGGCACTTGGAGGGCTATTCCAGCGGCTACTACACCTATATGTGGAGCCTGGTCATCGCCAAGGATCTGTTCTCGGCGTTCGACTGCGGCAACATGTTCGATGAGCAGGTGGCCGGTCGATACCGAGATCGGGTGCTCGCCCAAGGCGGAAGCAAGGACGCCGCCGACCTCGTGGCCGACTTCCTCGGTCGCCCTTACACGTTCGACGCGTATGCCGCGTGGCTGGCCGAATAGGCCTACCGCGCCAGTTGCCGCCCACGCGGCCACGGGTCAGCTGACCGAATCGTCGGACATCGCGGCGCCGATGAGCCGGAAACTCATGGGTTTCCCGAGCAGGCCACGGGAAACCCATGAGTTTCCCTGTCCTGCACGGGATCCGCGTGAGATTCGGGAAACTCATGAGTTTCCCGAGCGTTTGGCTCATCGACGTGTCCCGGCGAGCGATTCCGATGGAGAGTGAGGCGCATCGGTGGAGCCTTCCCAACCGAGTTGACTCGATAGATTGCCCACGTGGCTGACGAGCGGGTGACGGTATTTGTCAGGGGGCACGTCCAGGGGGTCGGCTTCCGCTGGTGGGCCCGCGCCAGGGCGTTGGAGCTTGGCCTCGTCGGCTATGCCCGCAATCTCGACGACGGCCGCGTCGAGGTCCTGGCTCAAGGCCCCACCGAGGCGATCGACCGGCTCGTCACCCTTCTCTCGGAGCACCCATCGACTGCGCGCCGGCCGGGTCGGGTCACCTCCGCGGTCACCCAGTTCGCCCAGCCGATCGCCGGTCTCGTGGGATTCGCCGAGCGCTGACCCGTATGCCGCGTGCCCGCGGAGCGCCTGCCGCGTGCCTACGGTGCGCCCACCATCAACCCGGCTAACCACCAGCCAGGCACCCACCCCGCACTGGGCGGCGCCCAGCACGTGGGCACGGCATCCCGGGAAGGTGGGCCCACGGCATACCCTCGGGCTGTGAGCAGCACCCCCGGGGAGACCAGCGCGCAGATGCCGACTGAGTTGGTGCGGCTGCGCGCGAGCATCGACAACCTCGATGCGGCATTGGTTCATCTGCTCGCCGAACGATTCCGCTGCACCCAGCAGGTTGGCGTCCTCAAAGCGACGGTCGGGCTGCCGCCTTCCGACCCGGCTCGTGAGGAGCAGCAGATGGCCCGGTTAAGGCAACTGGCCCTAGACGCGGGCCTCGACCCCGTCTTCGCCGAGAAGGTGCTCGGTTTTATCATCGCCGAGATCGATCGCCGTCGCCGCAGCAGGAAGCCACCTTCACGTGTACGTCAAGAGCGTGACCCTCAAGGGGTTCAAGTCGTTCGCGTCGGCGACGACGTTGCGCCTCGAACCGGGCATCACCTGCATCGTCGGCCCCAACGGCTCGGGCAAGTCCAATGTCGTCGACGCCCTCGCATGGGTCATGGGGGAGCAGGGCGCCAAGAGCCTACGTGGCGGGAAGATGGAAGACGTCATCTTCGCCGGGACGGCCGGCCGGGCGCCGCTGGGCCGCGCCGAAGTCGCCCTGACCATCGACAACACCGACGGCGCGCTACCGATCGACTACACCGAGGTGACGATTAGCCGGACCATGTTCCGCAACGGGGGGTCCGACTACGCCATCAACGGCACCTCCTGCCGGCTGCTCGACATCCAGGAGTTGCTCTCCGACAGCGGCATCGGCCGCGAGATGCACGTCATCGTCGGCCAGGGCCAGCTCGACACGGTGCTGCGGGCCACTCCGGAGGAGCGGCGCGGCTTCATCGAGGAGGCCGCCGGGGTCCTCAAGCACCGCAAGCGCAAGGAACGTGCGCTGCGCAAGTTGGACACGATGGAGGCCAACCTCACCCGGGCGCAAGACCTCACAACCGAGATCCGTCGTCAGCTCGGCCCGCTGGGGCGCCAAGCCGAGACCGCGCGCAAGGCCGGCGTCATCCAGGCCGAGGTCCGCGACGCTCGCCTACGGCTCATCGCCGACGACCTGGTCCAACTCACGGCCACCCTTGAGCAAGAGGTCGCGGACGAGACCGCCCTTGTCGCCCGCCGCACCGAAGTCGAGGCGGCGCTGTCCACCCTGGGCGCCCGGTTGACCGCGCTCGAAGTTGAAGCCGACGAGTCCAGGCCCCGACTGGCTGCTGCACAAGCGCATTGGTTCGCCCTCACCCAGCTCCTCGAGCGGTTCACATCCACGGCGACACTGGCGGGAGAGCGGGTGCGGTTGCTTGCCGAGGACGAGGCTGACCAGGTCGGTCCGGCGACGGGCCCGGCGTTGGCCCGCGACCCCGAGGCCATGCGCGCCCAGGCCGCGACGCTGCGGGTCGAGCACGTGGCCTTGCTGGGCGAGATCACCGCCGCGACCGCGGCGCTGGCGCAGGCCGTCACCACTCGGGCTGACACCGAGGCCAGGTATGCCGCCGAGCAACACCGTCTGGCCGCACTCGCCCGTGCTGTCGCCGACCGTCGGGAGGGTCTGGCTAAGCTCGCCGGACAGGTGGCCGCCAGGGCTTCTCGAGTGGAGGCGGGCGAGGCCGAGGTGGGCCGCCTGCGAGCCAGCCTCGAGCAGATTGTCGCCAGGTCGGCCGATGCCGAAAGGGAATTCGCCCGACTCGAGGCTTCGATCGCGGTCGACGAAGAGGGTGAGGAAGGCCTGGACGCGGCATACGAGCGAGCCAGTGCCGAGCTGGAGGTTCTGCAGTCCGACGCGGAACGTCTCCGCGACGAGGAACGCACCGCCGACCGGGACCGGCAAGCGGCCGGTGCCCGAGCCGACGCACTGGAGCTGTCGCTGACCCGACGCGACGGTGCCGCGACTCTGTTGGGCTCGTCGCACTCCGGGCCGCGGGAGGGCGTCCTCGGATCGGTATCGGCGCTCGTCGAGGTCGCCGAGGGACACGAAGCGGCGATCGCCGCTGCTCTGGGCTGGGCGGCCGAGGCCGTGGCGGTGACCTCGCTCGACGCGGCCGTTGCCGGAGTCGATCTCTTGCGCGCCGAGGCGGCGGGCCGGGTCGGGATGCTCGTGGGCGCAACCGCTCGACCGGCAGCCGGAGACGCGGGCCAGGCTCTTCCGCCTGGGGCTCGCTGGGCGGTTGAGTTCGTGTCCAGCCCCGAGCCGATCCGCGCAGCGGTGAACCAACTTCTCGGCGGTATCGCGCTGGTGGGCTCCGCTGACCTGGCCCGGACCCTCGTCGCAGACGGGGTCACCGCAGTCACTCCCGAGGGAGACGTCTTCGCGCCCGGGTTCGTCGTTGGTGGGGACCGAGGTGCGCCCAGCCTCTTGGAACTCGAGTCGGCCATGGAGGCGGCGCGGGCAGCGACAACCGAGGCGGCCGCTCGGGCCGAACGGGCCCGGTTCGCGCTGTCGGGTGTCCGGGAGCGCATTCTCGCGGCTCAGGCCCAGACCGACGCCACGCTGGAACGTCTGCACGAATCCGACGCCCGAATGAGTGCGGTCGCCGAGCAACTGGGTCACCTCGGCTCGATCGTGCGCGGGGCCAAGGGCGAAGCCGATCGGGTCGAGCGGGCCATCGTGGCAGCTGTCGACACCATCGAGGGTGATCGAGTTGCACATGCCGAGTTGGCCAGCCGGTTGGCTGCTGCCACGGACGACGCGGACGACGAAGACCTCAACCCCGATGTACGTGACGAGTTAGAGGCGGCGGCCGCCGCGACCCGCGGTCAGGAGACTGAAGCTCGGCTGACCCTGCGCACCCGCGAGGAGCGGGCTCGCGCTGTCCTCGAGCGGGCCGAGTCCCTGGAGGCGGCTGCGGAGGCAGAGTTAGCCGCTCGCGAACGCTTGGCCGCCCGTCGCGAGCGCCGGGCCCGAGAGGCGCAGATCGGGCCGAGCACGACGCCGAGCGCGCCCGACTGCGGCGCGAGATGGGCGTGTTCCAAGAGGAGTTGCGCGAGCTGACCGACTCGGTGCACCGCGACGAGGTGGCCCGGGCCCAGCAGCGCTTGCGGATCGAGACCCTCGCCGGGCGCGCGATGGAGGAGTACGGCGTCGACGCGGACGTCCTCGTCGAGGAGTTCGGCCCCCACCAACTCGTCCCGGTCATCCCCGACCCCAACGACGCGGCCTTCGACCCGGATGCGATGCCCGAGCCCGCACCCTTCGTTCGGGAAGCCCAGGAGAAACGGCTGCGGTCGGCGGAGCGCAAACTCACCGCGCTCGGTCGGGTCAACCCACTCGCGCTTGAGGAGTATGCCGCCCTCGAAGAGCGGCATGCGTTCCTCACCACCCAGCTCGAAGACCTCAAGACCTCCAAACGGGACCTGCTTGACATCGTCCGGGAGATCGACGAGCGCGTCGAGCAGGCGTTTGCGTCGGCATTCCACGACACCGCGGCACAGTTCCAGGGGGTCTTCGCGCGGCTCTTCCCCGGCGGCGAGGGGCGCCTGTTGCTCACCGACCCGGACAACATGTTGACCACCGGACTGGAGGTCGAGGCCCGCCCACCGGGGAAGAAGATCAAGCGGTTGTCGCTGCTGTCGGGTGGGGAGCGCTCGCTCGTGGCAGTGGCCCTGTTGGTGGCGATCTTCAAGGCCCGCCCCAGCCCGTTCTACATCATGGACGAAGTGGAGGCGGCGCTCGACGACGCCAACCTCGGCAGGCTGTTGACCCTGTTCGAGGAGCTACGCGGCTCTAGCCAGCTCATCGTCATCACCCACCAGAAGAAGACGATGGAGATCGCCGACGCCCTTTATGGCGTGACGATGCGCGGCGACGGGGTGACCACGGTCGTCTCGCAACGCCTGCGGGATGTAGCGCCGACGACGGTCTGAGGCACGGTTGGTCCCGCATCGTGAGATCGGGACGCGCCCAAAGTGGCGAAGGGCCCGTGATCCATATCACGTTGCAGGCGCGGCGTTCAGCGAGTTGGCTTATCGGTTTGGGACACTTGATCCCATGACAGCCCTCGTTCTCACCATGCTCATCGTCCTGTTCTTGGGCTTGGCTGTCGTCCTGGCGGTTGCCGTCCCCGCTCAGCGAGAAGGCAGGGATGTGCTCACCCCCCGCGGGGAGCACGTGGTGGCTCGCGTCCGAGAGCGCACCGAGGGACTGGCCGCGACGGCCAAGGGGCACGCGGTCGGCGCCCGCACGCGGACGCGCTAGCAGACCCGTCGCCTGATCCCCGGCGAACAGCCGGATCAGAGCTCGAGCCCGAGGGCGTGGGCGTGAGCGACCACCCGTTCCGCTACTCCGGCAATATCGCTGCTGCCGGCGAAGACGACCGCGATGGCCGCGCGGCATACATCTGCCGAATCGAGAACCGGCGCGGCGACAGCTCGGAAGTCCTCAATGACCTCACTGGTGCTCGTTGCCCAACCAACCGCTCGCGCGGCGGTGACTTCCGGCCGCTCGCCCACGTGCGGCGGCTCGCCGGCCAGCAGCGCGATGCCGGGCGCGCCCTTGGAGATCGGGTGCCGCAGGCCTGGCCGGTAACTGACGTGCGCAGCCGCCGCGGGCGGTTCGACAACCTCGATGGTCACTGCCTCCTCGCCATGTCTGACCACCAGGAATGCTGTCTTGTCGGTCGCGACTGCCAAACGAAGCAGATGACGCCCCGCCACCGCCCGCAGCGCCGGGGTGAAGCGTCCGGCGAGAACCGCGAGTCCGGCCCCGGCCAGGAACCTGCCGTGCTCATCACGGGCCACCAGTCCGTGGTCCTCAAGGGTGCGCATCATGCGATAGGTGATCGATCGGTGCATTCCGACGTCTCGGGCCACCTCGGCGACGGTCAACGGACTCGTGGATTCGGTGATGTGCTCAAGAACACGTAGCCCGCGGTCGAGGGTCTGGGACGCTGGTCGGGCGTCGGGAGTCGGGGAGGCGGGCGACACGGTTCGTGTCCGCGGAACAACCGTTGCCATCGTCTCCCCGGCCGTCTAGAGTTTGACCATTCCCATATCGAACAGTGCTGTCCGATTATAGAACACGGACTGACGATGCGATAGAGCTCGGGACGAAGTAGCACCACTAGGTTCGACACACAGCTGACGGCGGGGGGACCCGCCCTGGTTCAGGAGGCGACATGCAGCGCAGCATGCGATGGCTCTCGTTGGGCTTGGCGATCGGGTTGGCGGGCTCCCTGGCCGCCTGCTCCGAAAGCAAGTCCGGGGGTACGGCGACCGGCGGCGACGCCGGCGGCGAGATCAAGGTCGGTGTCGTTCTCGACATCACAGGTGCCGGGGCCAGCCTCGGTGTACCGGAGCGCCAGACCGTCGAGTTGTTGGCCGACCAGGTCAACGCGGCGGGCGGCATCAACGGACGCAAGCTCAAGCTCTACATCGAGGACAACCAGTCCACCGAAGACGGCGCCGCCAAGGCGACGAGCAAGTTGCTCAACACCGAGAAGGTGGACATCCTCCTCGGTGCCTCGCGCACCGGTCCAAGCCTGGCCATGCGGCCGCTGGCGGAGAAGGCCGAGAAGCCGATGATCTCGTTCGCGGCCAACGCCAAGATCGTCGACGGCTCCAAGTGGGTCTTCAAGACCGCCCAGAACGACCGGGTCGTTCTGGAGAAGATGGTCGATGACATGAAGGCCAAGGGCATCACCAAGGTCGCCGTGGCCCGCGACGCCTCTGGTTTCGGCGAGGGCATCCCCGAGATGCTCACCGAGATCGGCAAGTCCGCCGGCATCACCGTGACCACGGTGCAGAAGTTCGCCCCGGATGCCACCGACTTCACCGCTCAGATGATCGCCCTGCGGGACTCGCAGCCCCAGGCCGTGCTCATCTGGGGCATTCCGCCGGCTGCGGGTCTGGCCCAGAAGGCCTACAAGCAGTTGGCCCTCAACGTGCCGGTTTACCAGTCGCACGGCATCGGCAACCAGGCGTTCCTCGACACCGCCGGTGACACCGCGAACGGCCTGCTTGCCCCCATGGGCCGCATGCTCGTGGCCGGCCAGCTCAAGGACGACGACCCCCAGAAGGCCGTCGTGACCAAGTTCATCGCCGACTTCAAGGCGAAGTACAACGCCAGCCCCTCGACCTTCGCCGGGCACGCCTACGACGGCTTCATGATCGCCGTCGAGGCCCTCAAGAAGGCAGGCACTGACGCCACCAAGCTGCGCGACGCCATCGAGGCGACGAGCAAGTGGCCGGGGATCAGCGGCGTGTTCACGATGACCCCGACCGACCACTCTGGCCTGACCAAGGACGCGCTCATGATCGTCACGGTCGACAACAAGGCCTGGAAGGTCGCAGGCTAAGCACCCATGACCGACCTTCTCCAGCTCGTCTTCGCCGGGCTGGCGCAGGGATCTGTCTACGGGCTGGTGGCCATCGGCTTCGTCGCCATCTTCGCAGTTCGCGAAATCGTCAACCTGGTCCAGGGCGAGTATGCCGCCCTGGCCGGGTTGGCCGCGATCAGCGCGGTTGGCGCGGGGTTGCCCCTGCTCGTCGCGATCCTTGTCGTCATCCCCCTCGTCGTCGGTGTTGCCGTCCTGCTCGAGCGGCTCACCATCGCGCCCATCAAGAAGATGACCCCGCTCACCTCGATCATCCTCACCCTGGGCGTGTCCACGGCGGTGAAGGCGGTCATGTTGCTCATCTGGGGACCGGAGGCCAAGGGCCTGCCGACTTTCCCCGGCTCTGACATCACGGTGGCTGGGGTGAGCATCCGCAGCCAGGAGCTGTGGGTGCTCGCCATCGCCGTCGTCGTCGCCTACGCGGTCATCTGGTTCTACGAGCACACGGTCCGTGGCAAGTCATTGCGGGCCTGTGCCGAACAGCCCGTCGCCGCGCGTCTGGTGGGTATCTCGCCCCGGACCGCCACGGTCGTCGCCTTTGCGGTCGCCGGCTTCACGGGCGCCGTCGCTGGGGTCGTGGGGAGCCCCATCTACCTCAGCGCCTGGTCCAGTGGGCTGAGCCTGGGCCTGAAGGGCTTCGTCGCGGCAACGCTGGGCGGACTCACCTCGCTGCGAGTGGCCATGATCGGCGGCATCCTCCTCGGGGTTCTGGAAAACCTCGTCGCGGGCTATCTGTCCTCGGGCTATCGGGATGCGGTGGCGTTCGTCGTTCTCGTTCTCGTGCTGCTTTTCCGCCCGCACGGGCTCGCGAGCAAGACCTCGGCGGTGCGGGTATGAGCCCCATGGTCAAGCGGCAGCTCCCGTTCATCGCTCTGGCCGCGGTCCTGCTGCTCTTCGGGGCCGCTGCTCCACACGCCATGGTCGACATCGGGATCTGGGCGCTCATCTACGGCATCGCGGCCATCGGGCTTTCGCTACTCATGGGCCTGGCCGGACAGGTGAGCCTCGGGCATGCGGCTTTCATCGCCGTCGGCGCCTACACTCAGGCGCTACTCGTGGGCAAGGCCGGATGGAGCCCGTTGTTGGCGGCCCCGGTTGCCGTTCTCGCCTCGATGCTCATCGCGTTGCTGGTCGGGCTGCCCCTGCTGCGGCTGCGTGGCCACTTCCTCGCGTTGGCGACCTTGGGCCTGGGCATCATCGTCGGGGTCTTTGTCACCGAGCAGGACTTCACCGGTGCGACATCGGGCATTTATGGTCTGCCCAACCTCGAGTTCGGTGGCCGCTCATACGACACTGCTCAGGAATACTTCCTCCTGCTCACCCCGATCGTCGTGCTGGGGCTGTGGCTCGCCAGCAACCTTGTGCACAGCCGAACCGGTCGGGCGTTGTCCGCAGTCAACGACTCCGAGGTCGCCGCCGAGTGCCTTGGCGTGGACACCTTTGCCCTTCGCCTTCGCGTCTTCGTCCTCAGCGCGGCGTATGCCGGCTTGTCGGGTGTGTTCTACACGCACTGGCTGACCATCGTGAACCCGTCCGTCGCCCACTTTGAGCTGTCCGTGCGCATCCTGCTCATGGTCGTCCTCGGCGGGCTGGGCACGGTGTGGGGCGCGCTCATCGGAGCGGTCGCCGTTCAGTTGCTCGACGAGGGATTGCGGGCAATCATCCCGATCATCATCCCGAGCGCCAAAGGCGAGATCCAACTCATCGGCTTCGGCGTCGTGCTCGTCCTGGTCATCATCCTCATGCCTGGTGGTTTGGCCCAGTTGTGGGCGAAGCTCATGAGCGCGGTGCGCCAACGCAAGCACCCGATCGTGCGCGGCGAGCACGAACACAAAGTCACCCAGGAGGAGCAGCGAGACCTGCTGGAGGAGTCGCTCAAGCTGCTCTCTCGTGCTGAACACATGCCGGCTGGGCAGACGATCCTGTCCATCCGCGGGCTGACGAAGCGATACGGCGGGGTCACTGCACTGGACAACCTTGACCTGGACGTCCAGGCCGGCGAGATCATGGCCCTCATCGGCCCTAACGGAGCCGGCAAGACCACGGCGTTCAACATGATCACCGGGGTCTTGCCGCCGACCGAGGGTTCGGTGGTTCTCGAAGGCACCGAGGTGGCCGGCAAACAGCCGCATATAGCGGCCGCCATCGGCGCCACCCGAACCTTCCAGAACTTGCAGACCTTCAAGAGCACGACCGTCATCGGCAACGTCAAGGTAGCCCGACACTTGCGTAGCAAGGCCGGTCTGATCCGCGGCATGTTGTTGATGGACCGGTCCGAGGAGAAGCTCATCGATCTGGCCTCGCAGGCCGCCATCGACGCCATGGCCCTCACGAGCCTGGCCGACAAGCCGATCGCCGACCTGGCCTTCGGCAAGCAGCGCCAGGTCGAGGTTGCTCGTGCCCTGGCCCTGGAGCCATCGGTCCTGCTGCTTGACGAACCCATGGCAGGGCTGTCCGGACCTGAGCGTGACAGCCTGAGCTGGCTGCTGCGGCGGGTGAAGGCCAGCGGGGTCACGGTGCTGCTGGTCGAGCATGATGTCGCAGCGGTCATGGCTCTGGCCGATCGGGTGGCTGTCCTCGACGACGGAAAGCTCATCTCGTTGGGCACACCCGCCCAGGTGACCAGCGACCCCAAGGTCATCGCGGCATACCTCGGCGAAGAAGATGACCACGGCGACACCGGCGCCACCGCAGGGGCGAGCACGGCGGGAGGGCAGGCATGACCACCGACCACATCCCCAGGATCGGTTTGCGGGTCGAGAACATCGACGCGGCATACGACCGCCTGCAGGTCCTGTGGGACGTGAGCCTGCACGTCGCGCCGGGCGAATTGCTCGCGCTCGTCGGCTCCAACGGGGCCGGCAAGACGACCGTTCTGCGCTCGGTCTCCGGGCTGCTCAAACCGGTCAGCGGCCACGTCAAACTCGGCGACACCGACATCACGTCCACAAGCGCTGAGAAGATCGCGGTGCTCGGGCTGGCTCATGTCCCGGAGAATCGGCTGGTGTTCCCGTCCTTGTCGGTCGAGGACAACCTCGTCCTGGGCGGCTACGTGCGCCGCAAGGACGGCCGGTATGCCGTGCGCCGCGACGAGGTCCTGCACCTGTTCCCGCGATTGCGTGACCGGATCAACTTGCTCGCCGGGGCCCTGTCCGGTGGCGAGCAGCAGATGCTGGCCATGGCACGGGCGCTGATGTCCGATCCCTCAGTCATCGTCCTTGACGAGCCGAGCCTCGGACTGGCCCCGAAAGTTGTCGCCGAGATCATGACGGCCCTGGGGCATCTGCGCGACGAGAAAGGCTTGGCCGTGCTGCTCGTCGAGCAGAACGTTCGGGCCGCCTTCAAGATCGCCGACCGGGTCATGGTCATGGACCGCGGCCGGGTCGTCGCCGAGGGCACCCCAACCGAGTTGGCCTCGGACGAGCGAGTCCGTTCGGCCTACCTCGGTGGCTCCTCGACCTCCTCCAGCGGCGTCTCGGCCCCGGTCACTCGCTCAGGCCCAACGACCTCCTGAGCGTTGCTTCACCTCGATTGCACCAGCACGACGAAGGAAGTCCTCCCATGAGCAAGCCGTTCGCCTCCTCAACCGACCTCGCCGCCAAGACCGAGACCCTCGAAGTTCTCGCGGATGGCGTCTACGCCCTCACAGCCGAGGGCGACCCGAACGTCGGGGCGATCGAAGGGGAGGACTTCCTCGTCGGGTTCGAGGCACGCGCCACGCCTGCGGCGGCACGCGACTGGATTGCCAAGCTGCGTGAGCACACCGACAAGCCGTTCCGCTACCTCGTGCTCTCGCACTACCACGCGGTGCGGGTGCTCGGTGCGGAGGCCTTCGAGGCCGACGAGATCATCGCCCACGAGCGCACCCGCTTCATGATCCAAGAGCGCGGGATGCAGGACTGGGCCAGCGAATTCGGCCGGATGCCAAGGCTGTTCAAGGAGCCCGAGGGTATCAAGGGACTCACCTGGCCGACGTTGACCTTCACCGACGAGATGATCATCCCGTTGGGTGGGGACCGCGGCGACCTGGTCCTCAAGTACCTCGGACGGGGCCACACCGAGGGAGACATCGTCGCCTGGTTGCCCAAGCACAAGATCATGTATGCCGGTGACCTCGTCGAGGCCAAGGCCGCGCTCTATACGGGCGACGCCTTCCACCAGGAGTGGTCCTCGACGACGCTCGACGCCGTCAAGGCGATGGGCGCCGAGCGGATCGTCGGGGGTCGTGGCGAGATCCCCAACGGCAAGGCGGCCTGCGAGGCGGCGATCGAGCAGTCACGTGGCTTCATCACCGCGATCATCGACAACGTGCGGTCAACCCAGGCGGCCGGCGGCACGCTCAAGCAGGCTTTCGAGGCCTGCCACGCGGCGCTGTCGCCGACCTACGGACATTGGCCGATCTTCGAGCACACCCTGCCCTTCGACGTTGCCCGGACCTGGGAGGAGCTCCAGGGAGTCGAGCGGCCTACGATCTGGACTGCAGAGCGCGACCGGGAGATCTGGGCGCAACTGCAAGGCTGAACCCCCGAGCGGCCCGCCGCGCACCCACCCGGAGGACGAAGATGTCGCACGAACACGGCACCGACGGGCGCGGACGCGTCCTGGTGATCGGCAACGGCCCGGTCGGACAGACGGCGGCCCTGTGCCTGGCCAGGTGGGGGATCCCCGTCCTCGTCCTGGATTCGCGTCCCGAGCGGGACCCGATCGGGAGCAAGGCACTGTGCCAGCAACGCGACGTGCTGGACCTGTGGGCGGCCTGCGGTGCGGGGGGTGTGGCCACCGAAGGGCTGACCTGGTCGACCGCCCGGACGTTCTACAAGGCCAAGGAGCTGTTCTCCTGGGAGATCCCCGACCCGGGTCGCTCGCCGCTGCCGCCGTTCGTCAACATCTCCCAGGCCCGCACCGAGGCAATCCTCGACGAGGCCATCGCCGCCCAGCCGCTCATCGAGGTGTGGTGGGGGACCGAGGTCGTTGGGATCGCGGGAGGGAAAGGCGACGGTGACGAGCGCGCAACGGTGGTGTGTCGCAGCGGCTTCGGTGAGTTCGAGGTGGCCGGTGAGTATGCCGTCGTCTGCGCCGGTTCCAAGGGCGGCCCCATGCGGGAGCTGCTCGGCGTGCAGTTCCCCGGGCGGACGTTCGACGACTCGTTCCTCATCTGCGACATCGAGACGTCGTTGCCCGGGTGGGAGAACGAGCGGCGGTTCTACTTCGACCCCGAGTGGAACCCCGGTCGGCAGGTGCTCATCCACCCGTGCCCCAACAGCATCTTCCGGATTGACTGGCAGGTCGACACCGACTTCGACCTGGCGGCCGCGCAGTCGGACGGCTCGCTGGATCAACGGATCCGCAAGGTGATCGGGAAGAAGCGCGACTACCGGATCGACTGGGTGTCGGTCTATCGCTTCCATGCCCGCAGCGCCGACCACTACCGGGTCGGGCGGTTCCTACTGGCCGGCGATGTGGCCCACCTGGTCGCGCCGTTCGGCGCGCGTGGTCTCAACAGCGGAGTCCCGGACGTCGAGAACGCCGCCTGGAAGATCGCGTTTGCGATGAAGGGCTGGGGCGGGCCGGGTTTGGTCGGGACCTACGAGACCGAGCGACAGGCCGCGGCTCGCGAGAACCTCGCGGTCACGGCGGCGACGATGGACTTCCTCGTCCCGCAGACCAAGAAGGCCCGCAAACGTCGCAAGGAGATCCTCAAGCGCGCCCGCAAGGACCAGAAGGCGATCCCGCTCGTCGATTCTGGCCGATTGGCCGAGGCGTTCTGGTATGTCGAGAGCCCGTTGACCACGCGCGACCCCAGCCGATACTGGCCGGGTCGTCCCCCGCGGGGCCAGGCCCCAACACCGGTGCCCGGCGTCATCCTTCCCGACGCGGCCACCGAAGCGGCCGCCCATGGCAAGGCCAGGGTCCGCGAGTTGGCCCGCGACGGTCTGCTCGTCCTGGTCGGTGATGCCATCAACACCCTGGAAGTCGAGGGAGTCCTGTCCAGCGTGGTGCCTGCGGGGCTGCCGGTGCGCGTCATGCACTTCGCCGACCTCGGTGACGACGGTGTCGTGGCCGCTGGCCTGCAAGCGGTCCCCGAAGAGCTGTGGCTCGTGCGCCCCGACGCACACACCGCTGCGTGCGTCCGGACGCCTGAGGCGTTGGCCGACGCCGTCCACACCCTGTTGGGCCACTGAGGCTGCACCAGCCCACCGCCGGGTCGAGGTATTCGGCCGTCGCCAGGTGATGGCGGAACACCTCGACCCGGCGGAGGAGGCCCTGGGTGTGGGCCCAGTGTGATGGGATGTCGGGCATGACGTCCGGCATCATCCTCGCCAACCTTGACTCGTCGATCCGCCCCCAGGACGACCTGTTCGGCTACACCAACGGCACCTGGCTCGCCCAGACCGAGATCCCTGCCGACCGGGGCCGCTATGGCACGTTCGACCGCCTGCGCGAGCAAGCCGAGCATCACCTGCGCGACATCCTCGACGAGGCGGTCGCTGCCAACGCCCCCGCCGACACCTCACGAGGCCGGGTCGCTCGCCTCTATGGGGCATTCATGGACGAGGCGGCCGTCCAGGCCGCAGGTTTGGGCCGTGTCACCGACCTGCTCGCCGACGTGGACGACGTCACGGATGCCGCCGACCTCCTCGCCCTCACCGGTCGCCTGGAGCGGATCGGGATGGGCGGTGCCATCCACCACTTCGTCAACACCGACGACCGCGACTCCAGCCGCTACGTCACCTACCTGCACCAGGGTGGCCTCGGCCTGCCCGACGAGTCCTACTACCGCGAGGAGCGCTACGCCGACACGCGGGCGGCATACGAGAAGCATGTGGCCGCCATGCTCGCGCTCGCGGGACGCCCCGAGCCCGAGGCGGCGGCGGCGCGCGTCCTGGCCCTGGAGACCCGCCTGGCCGCGGGGCACCTGGACAAGGTGGCCGACCGTGACCCGGTGGCGACCTACCACCTGCTCACCGCCGCGGACCTCACCTCCCTTGCGCCGCACGTCAATTGGGACGGGTATGCCGCGGGGCTGGGTTCCGCGGCCGCGCTCACCGAGGTGGTCGTCCGCCAGCCGGACTATGTCACGGCGCTCTCGGCGGCACTGGCGGAGGAGCCGGTCAACACGTGGAAGGAATGGCTGGCCTGGCACGTCGTCCACGGTGCCGCGCCGTTCCTGCCGAGCGAGTTCGTGCAAGAGAACTTCGACTTCTACGGGCGGACCCTGTCGGGCACGCCCGCCCTGCGCGAGCGGTGGAAGCGTGGCGTCGAGCTGGTCGACCGGCTGCTCGGCGACGCGCTCGGCGAGCTCTATGTCGCCCGGCACTTCCCTCCGTCGGCCAAGGCCCGGATGGGCGAGCTGGTCGACAACCTCGTCGAGGCGTTCCGGCGGTCGTTCGGCACCCGACCGTGGATGAGCGAGGACACCAAGGCCCAGGCGCTGGCCAAGCTCGAACGGTTCACCCCGAAGGTGGGTTACCCTGACGCGTGGCGCGACTACACCGACCTGGTCCTCACGGGCGACTTGCTCGCCGACGTCGCCGCGGCCAACGCGTTCGAGACCGACCGCAACCTGGCCAAGCTGGGGCAGCCGGTCGACCGCGGCGAGTGGTTCATGAGCCCGCAGACGGTCAACGCCTACTACAACCCCGGACTCAACGAGATCGTCTTCCCGGCGGCGATCCTGCAACCGCCGTTCTTCGACGTCGACGCCGACGACGCGGTCAACTACGGCGGCATCGGGGCGGTCATCGGGCACGAGGTCGGGCACGGCTTCGACGACCAGGGCAGCCAGTACGACGGGGACGGCACCTTGCGCAACTGGTGGACCGACTCCGACCGGGCGGCCTTCGACGCTCTGGGCGCCAACCTCATCGCCCAGTTCGACCGGCTCGAACCCCGGGCAGCCCCGGGGCGCACGGTGAACGGCGCTCTCACCGTCGGGGAGAACCTCGGTGACCTGGCCGGGCTGGGAGTGGGGCACGCGGCATACCGGATCGCCTGCGGCGACCAGGAGCCGCCGGTGCTCGACGGACTGACTGGCGACCAGCGGTTCTTCCTCGGCTGGGCGCAGGTGTGGTGCGGCAAGGCGCGCGAGGAGACCGCGGTCATGCTGCTGGCAGTCGACCCGCACTCGCCGCCGGAGCACCGAGGCAACGTCGTGCGCAACATCGGCGCGTTCGTCGAGGCGTTTGGGGTGCGGGAGGGCGACGGCATGTGGCTCGATCCCGCCAAGCGCGTCGAGGTCTTCTAGCGTCGCGTGTAGTTGATTCGCTGGCCTGTGTCGCCAGCAGCGACGCGGCCGGCTCGGGCGGTGGTGGCCCCGAACGAGACCGGGGTCATCCTCGCAGCGCTGGCCAAGGTCGGGCGTCAGCAGCCGACAGCCACGATACGAAGAGCCCTCACCGTCGTGGGCCTTGTCACTCTCAGCGGTCACGCCGACGCCACCGGACCCGGTGACAACACCCCCGGGGTCATGCCACGACAGGGGCAGTCAGTCATGCCGGACCTGGTGACCAGCACCCCTCATCATCGGGGCACGAACATGGAAACCTAAGCTGCGGGTTGAATTGCCCTTCGCTTTTTTCCGAGGCCAGGGAATTGGTGCTCGACGTAGTATGATTTTGCGGACCTGGGGGACCGAGATGACTCGGGGGGATCCTGACAGGCTTGAGGAGGAAGCATGCGTCCGCGTTCTGTTGTCATGTCCGTTGTTCTCTCGCTGGTCAGCGTGGTGTTTCTCCTGCCGCCCTGGGTGGCATCCGCGGCCACGTTCTCGCCGACGAATGTGACGGTTGCCGTGGACCGGAACACCGTCACTCAGGGCTGGGGAGAGACGGTCACGTCGACCCTCTCCTTCTGCGTACCCGACGCCCAGGTCGCCGGTGACTCGTTCACCGTGACCCTGCCGGCCGTGTTGGCCAACTGGCCCGCCGGATTCTCGATCGCGGACGGCACCGGCGCGTCCGTCATCGATGTCACGATCTCGACCGCGTCTCCTGCCGTCGCGACCTTCACGCTTACCCCGTACGGGGCGGGGGTGTCCAACCTCTGCGCGATCGCCAAGTTCGGCGCCGACTCCGGCAGTTCGGCCGTAGGCACCTATCCGCTCAACTACGTCATCGGCACGCGAACCCTTACTCCGTCGACGCCCACCCTCACGGTGGAGCCCCAGCCGGTGGAGCCGCCACCTACCGAGCCGGTGAAGCTCGGCTGGTTCTACGAGAACGCCAACCAGTGTCGCGACACCACGACGAACTGCCTCGTATGGAACTTCCGGACCGCCGCCGGAAATCGCGGGCTTGTCACCATCACCGACACTGCCCCCGCGGGCTGGAAGTTCGCCTGCGTGGTCGCGTATGCCGCGAAGGTGAGCTACACGCCGACCGGGGCAGTCTACGAAGACATCACCGATCCACTGACGGTGATGACCGGCTACTCCTGCACCCCCACGCAGCTGACCTTCTCTGTCGACACCTCGGTTCTGGCACCCGACCAGATCTACTACTTCGAGGTATTGGCCAATGCAGCCGCACCGGGTGGTGATGGCGGCGTGCGTTACACCAACACCGCACAGGTGACGGAGGGACAGACCCCTCCGGCCAACCTCTCGGCCTCGACCTCCTCCTCCTACGTCGGGGGCTCGGCGGAGGGTGACGGGATCAGGATCTACAAGAAGGACGCCGCCGGCAACGACGCCAACACGGCGGCCACGGCCGTCACGCTTCCGGACGGGACGACTGGCCTATCCTTCATCATCCGCAACACCGGGACCACCGACCTCACCGGGATCACGGTCACCGACGCATTCACCCAGGGGTCCCCCCCGGCCACGGTGACGGGGCTGACCTGCAACTTCTCCGAAGCAGTCGACGGTGCTCCCACGACCGGAACGACATGGGCCGGTCCCTTCCCACCCGACTCGGGCTTCACCTGCTCGGCGACCCTCTCCGGGGTCCAGGGCTATAGCACCGACGTCGCGAGCGTCACGGCCACCGGCAACGGGCCGGTCACCAGCAGCGACCCGTATGTTGCCTACACCCCGATCGTGCCGAAGGTGTCCGTTGGTGATTACGTCTGGTATGACACCAACCACAACGGTCTGCAGGACGACAACAGCCCGGCCTCGGGTGTCGTCGTTGTCCTCAAAGACGCGGCTGGGGCCACGGTGGGCACGACGACGACCGATGCCGCCGGTTTCTATTGGTTCACTGACCTCGTCGGCGGGGCGGCATACACCCTGGTTTTCACGGCACCGGACGGCTACGCCTGGACCACGCAGAACGCGGGCGGGGTATCCGACAACAACGTGGGCACCGACACGAACGACTCAGACGTCGCACCGGCGGACGGGACGATTAGCTTCACGGCCCCGGCCGCGGGCAGCAACAACGGTGGGGCGAATGTCGCCGACAACCCCACGCTCGACGGTGGGCTGGTTAAGTACGACCTAACCCTAGCCAAGGCGCTGGCGACCCCGGCTCCTTACCGACCGGGTCAGACCGTCACCTACACGCTGACCCCGCAGAACCTCGGTCCGGCAACGGCGCTGGCCGGCTGGAAGGTGACCGACGTGCTGCCGGCCGGGCTCACGGCGACGGGGATCTCCGGATCCGACTCGCACTACAGCTGCGTGCTGTCCTCGCTCACGTGCACGAACGACCAGGCTTTCCCGGCGGGCGCCGACCTCGGCACAATCACGGTGACCGCGACGATCGACCCGGTGGCGACGGCGGTGACGTTGAACAACCTGGCCTACGTGGCACCGGCGGGCACCGACGTGCCGGAGACCAACCCGTTGGGCACGCCTCCGACGACGGCCGACGCCACGCCCGCATTCGACGCGACCACGACGTCGACCAACAACGACGCCAACGTGCCGTTGACGGTGACCCCCTATGTGTCGGTTGGTGACTACGTCTGGTACGACACCAACCGCGACGGTCAGCAGACTCCTGGCGAGTCGCCCTACGTGGGGATGACCGTCCAGCTGTATGCCGGCACCGACACCGCCGCTGCGCCACTGCAGACCGCAGTGACCGACGAGAACGGCTACTACTCGTTCCGGAACCTCGACCCGACGACCCCATACACGATCGTGTTCGTCAAGGGCACCGCCGAGACCTTCACCACGCAGAACGCGACAGGGGACACCAGCAACAGCCCGACCGCGGATCTCGCCGACTCCGATGCCGACACGACGACGGGTGCGGTGACCTTCACGACGACGGCGACGGGGGCGAACGCCCCGTCGTCGGCGGCCGGGACGCTCGCCGACAACCCCGGCATCGACGCCGGCGTCGTGTCCTACAACCTCACGCTGGCCAAGGCGATCACCTCGCCCGGGCCAAACTACGAAGGTGGCACGGTCACCTACACACTGACCCCCTACAACGCCGGTCCGGTGGACGCCCTGGCCGGCTGGTCGGTCACCGACCTCCTTCCGACGGGGTTGACCTTCGCCGGCGCGACCGGGATGGACGGCGGCGCGGCATACACGTGCTCCACCTCCGGCGCGACCGGGACCTGCACGGCCGCGGCGCCGCTGAAGGCCAAGCAGTTCGGACCGACGATCACTGTGACGGCGACCATCGGCGCGAACGTCACCGGGTCGCTGAAGAACGTCGCCTACGTCGCTCCGTCGGACCTCGACGGACGGGAAACGGTGCCGCTCGTGGTGCCGACGACGGCGACCGACACCGCGACCTCCGTCACCGACAACGACGCCGAGGCGACCCTCGACGTGGCTTCGCTGGTCTCGGTCGGCGATTTCGTCTGGCTGGACCAGAACCGGGACGGTCTGCAGACCGCGGGTGAGCCGGGCGTCGCCGGCGTGCCGGTGACGTTGACCGACGCCACGGGGGGCACCCGGACGACGACGACCGATGCCGACGGGTATTACTGGTTCGACGACCTCACGCCGGGAGCGGCATACACCCTGACCTTCGGCCGGCCGGACGGCTACGCCTGGACCACCGCGGACGCGAACGGGACGACGAACGACCCGGCGACCGACGTGGCCGACTCGGACGCTGTGGTGACCGACGCCTTGGCCGCGACGGGTGCGGTGACCTTCACCGCGCCCACGTCCGGGACCAACACGGTCGGGACCCCTGGCGTCTCCGACAACCCTGGCTTGGACGCGGGGCTGGTCGAGTTGGTCTCGGTGGGCGACTTCACCTGGGTCGACCTCAACCGCAACGGGATCCAGGACGAGGGCGAGCCGAAGCTGTCCGGCGTGGGGGTGAACCTGTATGCCGCCGACGGCACCACGCTCATCGCGTCGACGACGACCGACAGCGAAGGGTACTACTGGTTCCCGAACCTGTCGGCCGGCCAGACCTACGTCATCGAGTTCGTCCAGCCCGACGGCTACACCTACACGCCGGTGGCCAACGCGAACGGCACCGACGACCTCGACGCGGGGTCTGACTCGGACGTGGCCTCGGCTGATGGCAAGGTGCCATTCGTCGCGGAGAGCACGGGTGACAACGAGGCCGGCGCGTTGGTCACGGACAACCCGACCATCGATGCCGGTTTCGTCCAGCTTGTCTCGATCGGTGACTACGTCTGGTACGACCGCAACCGCGACGGCCAACAGGGCGCAGTCGCCGACGAGCCGGTCGTGCCCGACGTGGTGGTAAACCTGTATGCCGCCGACGGGACGACCCTCATCGCCTCGACCACGACCGACGCCAACGGGTTCTACTCGTTCGCTGACCTGTTGGCAGGGGAGACCTACGTGGTCGAGTTCGTCCCGCCGGCCGACACGGTGCTGACGACCCAGGACGCCACCGGGGACGACAGCAACGACGTGACGACCGACTCAACCGACTCCGACGCTGACCCGGTGACGGGTCGGGTGACAGTGGTAGCCCCGGCCTCGGGCGCGAACTCGACGTCCGAGCCGGACAACGCGACGATCGATGCCGGCGTCATCGAGCTCGTCTCGATCGGTGACAACGTGTGGCTGGACACCAACCGGGACGGACTGCAGTCCGAAGGCGAGCCGCCGGTGAGTGACGTGGTGGTGAACCTCTACGACGCCGAGGGCACCCTGGTCGACTCGACGACCACCGACGCCGCGGGGTTCTACTCCTTCACCGACCTCATCGGTGGGGCGACCTACACGGTGGAGTTCGTCAAGCCCGACGGGACGACCTTCACGTCCCAGAACGTCACGGGTGGCGACGACACGCTGGATTCCGACGCGGCTCCGGCGACGGGCAAGGTCGTCGTCGTGGCTCCGCTGACCGGCGTCAACTCGCAGGACGAGCCGGACGACCCGACCATCGACGCGGGCCTGGTCACTCTCGTTTCCGTCGGCGATTACGTGTGGTTCGACACCAACCGCGACGGGCTGCAGTCCGATGGTGAGGACCCTGTGAGTGGGGTCGTGGTCAACCTCTACGACGCGGACGGCGTCCTGGTGGGCACGACGACCACGGACGACAACGGGTTCTACGTCTTCACAGACCTGATGGCCGGTGCGGACTACACCATCGAATTCGTCAAGCCGGCCGACTCCACCTTCACCAGCGCCCTGGCCGGCGACGACGCGGCGGTCGACTCCGACGCCGACGTCGTGACCGGTCGCGTGAGCTTCACCGCACCGGCGACCGGCACGAACTCGGCGACACAGCCGGACGACCCGACCATCGACGCCGGACTCGTGAAGTACAACCTGCGTCTGGACAAGGTCTTGCAGGCCAGCGGCACGATCCACTCCGGCGACCAGGTGAGTTTCCTGCTCACCCCGCACAACGACGGTCCGGTGGATGCGCTGGCCGGCTGGTCGGTGACCGAGGTCCTCCCCAGCGGGCTGACCCTCGTGTCGATGTCGGGCAACGGCTACACCTGCACCGGTCCGACCTGCCTCGCCGGCGCAGCGCTCCCGGCCGGCTCGGACGGCCCGACGATCACCGTGGTCGTCACCGTGACCGGGTCCGGTGCTGTCCGTAACGTCGCCTATGTCGACAACGCACCCGGAGACAACGACGAGGTCGTCCCGCTCGGTGCGGTCCCGCCCCCGGGCGCCGACACCACGGCCACCGCGACGGACAACGACGCCCAGGCCGACCTGGTCGTCGCTAACGCCACCCTGCCTCAAACGGGAACCGACCTCCTGCCCGCTCTGGCTCTCGGGCTCGGGTTGCTCCTGGCCGGAGGGATGATCCTCTTGCTCACCCGCCGCAATCCCAGGCGTTGGGCAAGAGCGAGACGCCAAACGTGACGCTCCGAAATCCGTCGGCAGGTCGAGCCGCACGCCGGGCACCGTGTCAGAGACGCTCGGCGGGTGTGATGCCGTCTGCGTCGACTCGACCTGACCTCGACACTGTCGCGGACGTTCGCGGATGCGGGGCTCCTGGCGTGGGTCAGCCAGTCATGTGAGGATGGGACCATGCTGGATCAGCTCTGTCTGGTCATCGCCCTCCTCGGTGTCGCCGTCATCGGCGCCAGTGTGGTGGTCGGCCCATTGCGGGGCCGCCGGGGGAAGGCTCTGGGTATCCCTCCACCAAGGGTTCGACTCGCCCTGCCTGTGCCGGTCTCGTGATGCGCGCCACCGCAGCCCCGGTGCTGCGGGTCAGGGACGCCGCCGCGGCAGTCTCCTGGTGGACGCGGCTCGGTTTCGCCGTCGAGTTCGAGCACCGGTTCGAGCCGCACCTGCCGCTCTACATCGGGCTGCGCCGCGATGATGCGCTCATCCACCTGTCCGAGCACGCCGGCGACGCGCGAGGGCCGTCGCTGGTCTATCTCTACCTGCCGGACATCGACCGGATCGCGGCTGAGTTCGAGGTCGAGGTGAGCGAGGCGCCGTGGGCCCGCGAGGTCCACCTGGTCGATCCCGACGGCAACCGGGTCCGGTGCGGGTGGGTCCCGGTGCCCGCTGGTGCGCCCCCGCGGCTGCGCGTCTCCACGGTCAACCTCTCGGCCGCCGACGTCCCCGGTCTGTCGCGCTTCTACGCCGCGCTGCTCGGGTATGCCGTGCACGAGGACGATCCCGGCTGGCACTACCTGGCCGCGTCGGACGGCTCGGTGGCCCTGTCGGTGCAACGCGAGCCCACCCATCGACCGCCGGTCTGGCCGCAGACGGAGCACGCCCAACAGATGCAGGCGCATCTCGAGATCCGGGTGGACGGCGATCTGGAGGCAGCGGTGGACCGGGCAGTCACGCTCGGAGCGACGCTCGCGGCATACCAGCCGCAGGACGATGTGCGGGTGCTGCTGGACCCGGCGGGACACCCGTTCTGCCTGTGGGTGGCGACCTGACCGCGGGGAAGGATTGTCGCCATGCTCGTCAGGGCGGATGACGGGGTCGTGCTCCACGTGGCCTCGCATGGCGAGGGACCCGATGTCGTGGTGCTCTCCGGGGGCCCGGGATGCGTGCACTACCTCGCCGATGAACTGCTCGCTCCCGTCGGCTCCAGGTGCTGGTTCCCGGATCCGCGGGGGGTGGGACGTTCGGGCGGAGGGCCACACTCCATGGCCGTGGCGGTCGCCGATCTGGAGGCACTTCGCCGGGAGATCGGTGCCGAGCAGTGGATCGTGCTCGGACATTCGTGGGGCTCCGATCTCGCCGTTCGCTACGCGCTCGACCACCCGGATCACGTCCGCGGCGTGGCGGGCATCGCGGGTCATGGCCCGCACCGTGACCGGGAGTGGTCAGCGGCCTACGAGGCGGGGAAGCCACGTCAGAGCCACGTCCCGATCGAGTGGGTGCCGCAGGTGTATGCCGCCCTCTGGGCGTCGTTCACGGAATGGGTCCACGAACCGCAGCTGTGGCGCCGGCTGGCCGACAGCCCGGTGCCGATGACCTTCATCGCGCCAGGGGATGACGTCCGACCGACGTGGCCGCTGCAGCAACTGGCTGCGTTGGTTCCCCGGGGCGCCTTCGAGGTGGTGCCGGGAGCGGGTCATGATTTCTGGTCCACGCACCCGCAGCTGTGGCGCGCGGTGTGCACGGCCGCGTGTTCGGCCCTGGAGCGGTCGGACGGCTCGCGGGTGCCCCGTCGACGGTCGGACGTGCCGGACGTGGGTCCGGCCGACGTGTGAGGATGTGACATGCTCGATCAGCTGTGGCAGGTCATCGCTCTTGTCTTCGCCATCGCCGTCGTCGGCGTCGGCCTGGTGGTCGGCCTGCTGCGCGGCCGCCGGGGGAAGGCGCCGTCACTGCCCGCCCCGACGACTCCGACCCGCCCCGGCGGTGCCGGTCGACCGGGGGCTGCCGGGGGAGCGGACGACGAGGGCGGCGGTGTGGTCACCCTGCCCGGGGGCCCGGTCACCACGACGCCGGGCGCCGAGGCGCCGGCGCTGCCGGACCTGGAGACACCGGCATACGAGAAGCCGGAAAGTGCCCGCGGACGGTTGGCGCGGCTGCGCGCCCGCCTGGCCCGCAGCAACTCCGCCATCGGCAAGGGGCTGCTGGCGCTGCTCTCCCGTGGGGGGCTCGATGAGGCCGCCTGGGAGGACGTCGAGGACACCCTGCTCACCGCGGACCTCGGCGTCGAGGCGACGACCGAGCTCGTCGAGTCGCTCAAGACCAAAGTCAAGGTCGAGGGGACCACGGATCAGTCGGTTGTCCGCGGGTGGCTGCGCGAAGATCTCCTCCGGCTGGTCGACCCGACCATGGACCGGCGGGTCGCCTCGACGCGGGTCGGCGACCGCCCGGCCGTCATCCTCGTCGTCGGCGTCAACGGCACCGGCAAGACGACGACCGTCGGCAAACTCGCTCGGGTGCTCGTCGCCGAAGACCGCGACGTCGTCCTCGGCGCGGCCGACACCTTCCGTGCCGCCGCCGCCGACCAGCTGGCGACCTGGGGCGACCGGGTGGGCGTGCCGACGATCCGCTCCGAGCGCGAGGGGGCCGACCCGGCCGCCGTCGCCTTCGACGCGGTCAAGGCGGCGGCCGATATGGAGGCCGACGTCGTTCTCATCGACACCGCCGGACGCCTGCACAACAAGACCAACCTCATGGACGAGCTCGGCAAGGTCAAGCGGGTCATCGAGAAGCGCAGCAAAATCGACGAGGTCCTGCTCGTCCTCGACGCGACCACCGGCCAGAACGGGCTCGAGCAGGCCCGCGTGTTCGCCGACGTCGTCGACGTCACCGGCATCGTCCTCACCAAGCTCGACGGGACCGCCAAAGGCGGCATCGTGGTCGCCGTGCAGCGCAAGCTCGGTGTCCCGGTCAAGCTCGTCGGCCTGGGCGAAGGCCCCGACGACCTCGCCCCCTTCGACCCGGCCGCCTTCGTCGACGCCCTGCTGGACTGACAGTAGGGAGGTCCCGCGCAGACCCGGGCGGGTGGTGGGCGGGCGGCATACCCCAGCCGTATGCCGCGTCGCCGACGAAACGTGATCCTTACCTGCGTGAGCAAGCGCTAACACGCCCGTAACACGCGGGGGCGCCCCCGGAAACCCGACCACCGCATGGTTACCGCCATGAGCACTCCACCGATGCTTCTGGCAGAAACCACGGCGACCATCGACTACGCGGCGACGACCTTCGTCATCCTGTGCGCGTCGCTCGTCCTTCTCATGACGGTGCCCGGGCTGGCCCTGTTCTACGGGGGCATGACCCGGTCCAAGTCCGTCCTCAACATGATGATGATGTCGTTCGGGGCTGCGGGCCTGGTCGGCGTCCTCTATGTCCTCTACGGCTACTCGATGTCGTTCGGGTCGCAGAACCTCGGCGGGATCATCGCCAACCCGTTCGAGAAGTTCGGGCTCGCGGGGACCGAGGGGTTGGTCAACCCGTTCGGCTATGACGGCTACGGCACCATCCCCGAACTGGCGCTGGTCGCCTTCCAGATGACCTTCGCGATCATCACCGTGGCGCTCATCAGTGGCGCGATCGCCGACCGGGTGAAGTTCTCGACGTGGATGGTGTTCGCCGGGCTCTGGGTGACCCTCGCCTACTTCCCCATGGCGCACATGGTGTGGGGCGGGGGACTGCTGTCGGCCTCCGAGGGTGGGCTCTCGGCCGCGCTGTTCGGAGCGACGGACGGCAAGGCCGACGTCGTGCCCATCGACTTCGCCGGTGGCACGGTCGTCCACATCAACGCCGGCATGGCAGGCTTGGTGCTCGCCCTGCTCGTCGGGCTGCGGTTGGGCTTCGGCAAGATCGCCATGCGCCCCCACAACGTGCCGTTGACGATGATCGGGGCCGGCTTGTTGTGGTTCGGCTGGTTCGGCTTCAACGCCGGCTCGGAGCTGGCCGCCGACGGCACCGCGGCGCTCGTCTGGGTCAACACCACGGCCGCCACGGCCTCGGCGATGCTCGGCTGGCTGCTCATCGAGCGCTTCCGCGACGGGCACGCCACCTCGGTCGGCGCCGCGTCGGGGATCGTCGCCGGGCTGGTCGCGATCACCCCGGCCTGCGGTGCCCTGTCCCCGCTTGGCTCGATCATCCTCGGCGGTGTGGCAGGGGCGCTCTGCGCGCTCGCCGTGGGTTTGAAGTACCGCCTGCGCTACGACGACAGCCTCGACGTCGTCGGTGTCCACCTCGTCGCCGGGGTGTGGGGGACCATCGGGGCCGGCCTGCTGTCGACGACCACCGGGCTCTTCTACGGCGGCGGGATCCGCCAGACCCTCCTGCAGATCGTCATCGCCGTCGTGACGATCGTCTTCTCCGGAGTCGTCACCCTGGGCCTTGGCCTCCTGCTCAAGGCGACGATGGGCTGGCGGATCGACAAGGATGCCGAGACCTCCGGCATCGACCAGGACATCCACGCCGAGTCCGGCTACGACCTCAGCCAGAGCGGCGGCGGGCGGTTCGGTGGCGCCTTCGCCGAAGCCGGCATCGGCAAGACCTCACCGCCCGCGTCCACGACCACCTCGATCACCGAAGGAGCGGGAGCATGAAGCTCGTCACCGCCATCATCAAGCCCCACCAACTCGACACCGTCAAGGAGGCTCTCGAAGCCTTCGGCATCTCGGGGATGACGATCAGCGAAGCCTCCGGGTTCGGCCGACAGAAGGGGCACAGCGAGGTCTACCGCGGCGCCGAATACACCGTCGACTTCGTTCCTAAGGTTCGCCTGGAGGTGATCGTCGACGACCTCGACGCGCCTGGCGTCATCGAGGTCATCCTCAAGGCAGCCCAGACCGGACGGATCGGCGACGGGAAGATCTGGTCGATCCCGGTCGACGACTTGGTCCGGGTGCGGACCGGCGAACGCGGCATCGACGCGATCTGACCGTCCGCCGTCTCCCCAGTTGATCCCAGAAGGCATCCGCGCGCATGTCCGACCTGACCCGACAGCGGCTCGATCTGGCCGGCACCCGCAGCTTCGCTGCCGCGGGCGCCGGCCAGGCGCGCCGAGCGGCTCTAGCGGCCTTCGCCCGCACCTGGCTCGCCGAATGCTGGGACGAGGCAGCGCACGGTATGCCGTCCGCAGGCGTCGCGCTCGCGGCCGTCGGCAGTGTCGCGAGAGGAGATGCCGGACCGCTGAGCGACTACGACCTGGTGCTGCTCCACGATGGACGAGGCCTTGAGCAGACGGAGCTCGACACGTTCGCCGAGCGGCTCTGGTATCCCATGTGGGACGCGGGTCTCAAGATCGACCACTCGGTGCGCACCGTGGCCCAATGCCGCCAGGTTGCTGGAGCCGACCTCTCGGCAGCAGTTGGTCTGCTCGACCTGGTCCACGTGGCTGGCGACGAAGCCCTCGTCAGCGTCGCCCGCTCAAGCGTCGCCCACGACTGGCGTGGGAATGCCCGCAAGCGCCTCCCGGAGATGATCGAGGCGGTGACGGAACGGCATACCCGGATGGGGGACTGCGCGCACCTGCTGGAGCCGGACCTCAAGCAGGCCCGGGGCGGGGTGCGGGACATGACCGTACTGTGCGCACTCACGGCGGCGTGGTTGGCCGACCGCCCGCACGGGGACGTGGACGCGGCCTACGGGCGGATCCTCGACGTGCGCGACGCGGTCCATGTGGTGACCGGTCGGGCCCGCGACCGGCTCACCCGTGAGGACCACGACAGCGTCGCGGCGCTGCTGGGTTACGCCGAGACCGACCGGATGCTCATCGACCTCTCTACCTCGGCGCGGGTCGTCGCCTATGCCCTGGACGGGACGCTGCGGCGGGCTTCCCAGGCGCAGCGGGCCAGGCGGCTGCGCGTGGGGCCACGTCGACCGAGCATGGAACCGTTGGGCTACGGGCTGTTTCGCCACGACGGGGAGGTCGTCCTCGGCCCGGGCGTCGACCCGCGGCGGGACCCCACGCTCGCCTTGCGTGCCGCCGGGGTCGCGGCACGAGCCGGTATGCCGCTAGCGCCGGCGACGCTGGCCAACCTCGCCCAGGCCTGCCCACCCTTTCCCGACCCGTGGCCGGAGGACGCCCTCGACCTGTTCACCGATCTGCTGGCGGCAGGTCCAGGGCTGGTCGGGGTGTGGGAGGGGCTGGACCTCGCCGGGATCATCGAGACCTGGATCCCGCAGTGGCGCGAGGTTCGCAGCCGCCCACAGCACAACGCCGTGCACCGGCACACCGTCGACCGGCACTCCATCGAAACGGTCGTCGTGGCCAGCGGCCTGGTCCGCGACGTCCAACGCCCCGACCTGCTGTTGCTCGCGGCGCTCCTGCACGACATCGGCAAGGTGGCCGGCGCCGCCGATCACGCCGAGGTCGGGGCTCCCGTGGCGGACGCGATCATGCGTCGGCTCGGGGTGCTTGACACAGACCGAACCATCGTCGTGCGGCTCGTCCGAGAACACCTCACCCTCGTCGAACTGGCCACCCGTCGCGACCCGCACGATCCGGCGACGATTGCCGCGCTGTCCAGCTCGGTCGACGGGTCCTTGGAGACCTTGGCGCTCCTGCGGGCTTTGACCGAGGCAGACGCTCGGGCCGCCGGTCCCGCTGCCTGGACCGAGTGGCGGGCCCAACTCGTCGACCAGCTCACCGGTGTGGGCGAGCGAAGTCTGCGAGCGGCATACCCATTGCCTGCTGTGCAGATTCGCGGACCGAGCGTGGCCGACGCCGCAGAGGTTGGGGCCGGTCGCCCGGTGGTGCGGATCGACCGGCTGGGCACGGCATACCGAGTTCACGTCGTCGAGGCCGATCGGCCGGGACTCTTCGCCGATCTGGCCGGGCTATTCGCCGCCCACGGGCTCACCGTGCGATCGGCACTGTTGCGGACGGTCGACGGGCTCGCGGTGGACGAGTGGGTCGTCGACTCGCCGTCCGGGGATGCGCCCGATCCCACGGCGCTCGGCCGCGGGCTGGCCAAACTGTCCGAGGGGGATCGCGGGCCGCTGGCCCAGTTGGCCCGGCGTCGGCACTCCCAGCTCGCGGCTGCGGCGCAGACCACTCCGGGGGCTCCCAGCACCGCTGCGACCGGGCGCCCCGGGATGACTCGCGCAATGATGCTCCCCGAGGCATCCACGCAGGCGACCGTCATCGAGGTTCGCGCTACGGATCGCAAGGGCCTCCTGCACGACCTCGGGACGGCGATCACCGGCGCCGGTTTGTCGGTGCGCAGCGCCCACATCGCTACGTATGCCGGTCAGGCGCTGGACACGTTCTATCTCACCCGGGCCGATGGGGCACCGCTCGCCCCCGCTGAGGTCGGTCGGACAATAGCCACGCTCATCGACGCCGCCGATGGCCGCTGAGGAGTTCTTCACGGAGATCTCACGAAAGAGCACAGCTGGGCACGCGCGGCCCCCTATTCTGCTGCACCATGACTCGGACCTTGCCCCTGCACCGATCCTTGGGAGTTGTCGCCATGGGCATTCTCCTGGCCCTCGGGGCCTGTTCGTCAGGTGGCACCACGACTGCCCCTCCCGTGCCTGCCGCGTCGTCGCCGGGTGGGGCTGCTGGAGGACCAGGCGGGTCCACCGCCGCTTCGAGTCCTGCGGGCGCGGGTGGCGCCACGGGTGGGTCGACTCCCGGCAAGCTTGACCCTGCCGCCAAGGCACCGCCTGCCTCCTTCACGGTCAGGCCGCCGGCCGACCCGTGTGCCGTGCTCCCGATGGATGCCGTGAAGATGTTCAGCCTCGGCAAGGCCACGGCGACCAAGGCCGCGCCGCCGAACGGCTGCCTCTACCTCAATGCCTCCGGCGATGTGGTCTTCCTTTACCGACTCTCCACGAAAGAGCAGCTGCCGGGCGGGCTGGAGTCGCTCAAGAATGGCGCGCAAAGCGCAATGGGCGCACCGGCGACCGGGATCTTGGTCCGTGGTTTCGAAGGGTTCGTCGTCACTGGGCAGGGCACGGGCACCTTGGAGACCCAGGTGGGGGTCAAGGTCGGCGACTATGTCTTGGAGTGCTCGGTCCCCAAGGGCGGCGACCTGAGCGACCAGCGCTCTATCGCCTTCGAGGCCGTCGCGAAGATCCTCGACGCGATCGTCACGGTGAACTGAGCGCCCACCTGGCGCGGGGGGCATACGGGCGGATGGGGATGCCGCGCGCGGCATACGGGAGGGCCGGTATGCCGCGGCGAAGGTAAGGTTTGCTGGTGTTCACCAACCTGTCCGACCGGCTGACCGCGACCTTCCGCAACCTGCGGGGCAAGGGGCGGCTGACCGAACACGACATCAATGCAACGCTGCGCGACATCCGCCTGGCGCTGCTGGACGCCGACGTCGCGCTGCCGGTCGTCAAGGCGTTCGTCGCCGCGATCCGCGAGCGGGCTCTGGGCGCCGAGGTCAGCCAGGCGCTCAACCCCGGTCAGCAGGTCGTCAAGATCGTCAACGAGGAGCTTGTCGGCATCCTCGGTGGGCAGACCCGGGCCCTGCACCTGGCCAAGAACCCGCCCACGGTCATCATGCTTGCGGGGCTTCAGGGCTCCGGGAAGACCACGCTCGCCGGAAAGCTGGGCTACTGGCTCAAGGAGCAGGGCCACACCCCGATCCTCGTCGCCGCCGACCTGCAACGGCCCAACGCGGTGACCCAGCTCGAGGTCGTCGGGCAGCGCGCGGGGGTGCCGGTGTATGCCCCCGAGCGGGGCAACGTCGCCGGTCACGACGCGGTCGGCGGGACGGGGGAAGGCACCCGGTCCTACGGCGACCCCGTGAAGGTGGCCGACGACGGCATACAGCACGCCATTGCCCGCCAACACGACGTCGTCATCGTCGACACGGCGGGGCGTCTGGCCGTCGACGCCGACCTCATGCAGCAGGCCAAGGACATCCGGGCCGCGATCCGCCCTGACGAGGTCCTGTTCGTCATCGACGCCATGATCGGTCAGGCCGCCGTCGAGACGGCCGTGGCCTTCCAGAACGGCGTCGGTTTCACCGGGGTCGTGCTGTCCAAGCTCGACGGCGACGCTCGCGGCGGCGCGGCCCTGTCGGTAGCCCAGGTGACCGGCCGACCGATCCTCTTCTCCTCGATCGGTGAAGGCGTCAAGGACTTCGAGGTCTTCCATCCCGACCGGATGGCCTCGCGGATCCTCGACATGGGCGACGTGCTCACCCTCATCGAGCAGGCCGAGCGGGCCTTCGACAAGAAGCACGCCGACGAGATGGCCCGCAAGTTCCTTGCCGAGGAGGACTTCACCTTCGACGACTTCCTCGAGCAGATGGCCGCGATCAAGCGGATGGGCAACTTGAAGTCGATGCTCGGGATGTTGCCGGGGATGCAGCAGATGCGGGCCCAGCTGGACGCCTTCGACGAGCGGGAGTTCGACCGGGTCGAGGCGATGGTCCGCTCGATGACGCCGTTCGAGCGCACCCACCCCAAGCTCATCAACGGATCGCGCCGCCAGCGGATCGCCCGCGGTTCGGGGATGCAGGTGACCGACGTCAACCAGCTCCTTGAGCGGTTCGGTCAGGCCCAGAAGATGATGAAGTCTCTGGCGCGCGGCGGCGGGCCGGGGATCCCGGGGATGCCGGGCATGCCCGGGATGCGCAAGGGCAAGGCAGCCCCCGCGCCGCGACGCAAGGCCAAGAGCGGCAACCCGGCCAAGCGCGCGGCCGAGGAGAAGGCTCTGTCCGATCGGGCCACGACCAGCCGCCAGGAGGCCGCTGGCCGCGCATTCGGTATGCCGTCCGGTCCGGTCGGTGCCCCCGGCGCGGCAGACCTGGACCCGAGTCAGTTGCCGCCGGGCTTCGAGAAGTTCCTCGGCCGCTGAGGTCGAGGGTCGGTCCGCGGTTCGCACGCGCTTTGGCCGCTGGTTCGAGGACGTCGCCTTCGGCCTCCCCTGGTGGTTGACGTCGCTGTGTCGCCGGGTGCGTGACGGAGTGCGCTGGGCGGGGTGATCACGCCCCCGGTCGCACACCGTGCCGCTCTCGCCCGGTGCCGCTCTCGCCCGGTGCCGCTCTCGCCCGGTGCCGCGCTGGCCCGGCGTTGGCCCCGCCCCTCGCGGGTGAGCGGAGTCCTGGGTGCGTGAGGGTGTGCGCTGGGCGGGGTGATCACGCCCCCGGTCGCACACCGTGCCGCGCTGGCCTGGTGTCGAGCTCGACCTCGCGGGTGAGCGGAGTCCTGGGTGTGTGACGGAGTGCGCTGGGTGGGGTGATCACGCCCCCTGTCGCACACCGTGCCGCGCTGGCCTGGTGTCGGCCTCAACCTCGCGTGTGAGGGGAGTCCCGGGTGCGTGAGGGTGTGCGCTGGGCGGGGTGATCGCGCCGTCAGTCGCACACCGTGCCGCGCTCACCTGGCGTCGGCCTTGAGCTTTCGTGTGAGCGGAGTCCCGGGTGCGTGACGAAGTGCTCTGGGCGGGGTGATCCCGCCCTCAGCCGCACACTGTGCCGCGCTCGTCTGGTGTCGGGACAGAGCCCCGCGTGGTGGTGGGCTTTGAGGTGGTCCTCGGTGCCCTACTCGCCGCTCTCGATGGCGGCGTGTGCACCAGTATCCACGGTGTTGTTGAGCAGCGCCATGGACTCTTCTGAGAGGTAGCGGCGGTCGC
>JBGAQN010000027.1:0-28336 GCA_044220725.1 Dermatophilaceae bacterium | reverse complement strand
AACGCATCGATGATGTGAGCCATCGACAACGTTGGGCTAGCACCCGGGACCCGGTCAGCGAAACACGTCGACCCCACGTACTGCCACGCGCCACTGGACCCGGCCGGACGGGCATAGATCTCGTACAACAACCCGATCCCGGTTTGTTGACCGTTGGTCACACACCCCAACGCGGCCTTCTGACACGCACTCGGATCAGGATCCCCCGCATCACCCACCTGGCACGCGATCCGCACCGAAAACACCATCGGCACCCCAAACGCCTTCCCCGCCAAATCCTTCCCCCGCCCCAGATTCTCAGTGGCCACCTTGGAGGCAGAGGTTCGAGTTCCCTCGGACTGGCTGGCATCGACGACCAGGTCATCCGACCCTGCCTCGGCTTGACCCCAAGCACTGCCCGGCCAGGAGACCGCGAGCGCCACCACAACGATCAAGCCGGTCAAGAACCGCCTCATCCTTGACGCACCTGGATTCCGCTGACCCGCCACAGACTTCCCTCCCAGATCAAGTCCACCGCGAAGAGTGCCTGGCGTGATTTGAGAGTCTCGACGACGGCCCCGAGACTGTCGACGATCTGCGATGGTCTCTGAACAAACACCACGTCCACGGTCCGCGTCACGTCATCCGGCGTGTCCGGAGCGATTGATACCTCGGTCACCTGCACAGGTTCCAGCGTGTGGCGTTGATGCAACTGAACGTACTTCACGCTGTTGCCCTCGTAGGTCGCACAAGTCTTGCACCGCTCGGTCGACAGGGGCGCAATGAGGCCTGCTTGCGGCGTCGTGTAGGCCTTGTTCACCTGGGCGAAGAAGTACCTCGCAAACGCCATCGCCCCGGCCGGCGAGTTCACCCGAGCCTCGGCCGGCACGTCCGGCGGATACGCCAAAGGCCCCGTCGCCGTCCCCGATGCCGTCGCGCTGGCGGTCACTGTCGACGTTGGCGAGGACCCCGGCGTCGCCAACGACGCGGCCAGTCCACCAACACCGCTCACCGAGGCCCCGGTCGCCGACCCCGACCCCGCCGGGCTGCTCGTGCACCCGACCAGCCCACCACCAAGCGCACCAGCCACGGCTACCCCGGCGGCATACCGCCACATCCTCGCAACCACAGCAGGTGCCTCCCGAGCCAGAACTCACCGACCCGGCAAGTCTGACATATCCCCCCAACCCCCTACCCGAGTTTTCCACAGGCACGATCCCCTCGCCCGCCGCGGCCAGCCCCCGGCCCCGACACCTCGCCGGGCCCGCCCGCCCCCGGCCCGCTCACCCGCCCAAACGACTGGCAGTTACACCGTTCTTGTGGGAGAAACATCTGCCAGGAAACCGATGCATGTGCCAACGTGCGCCTAATGCCTCGCAGAGGGCCCGGAAAGACATCGCCTCGACTCCCGACAGCACGACGCGCATGCCCAGCCGGTGCAGACGGTGCAGACGGTGCAGACGGTGCAGACGGTGGAGACGGTGGAGCCGATGATTGAGCTCGTCGAACGAAGGGGTCTTCACCGATCACGTCCCGCCCGGAGCTCGGCTCGCAGTGCCGCGCGCAGGTGCCCAAGCACGGGGACGGCGATGAGGACCAACGATGCCCACTCCGTCGGAATCCAGCACGTCCCGAGCCACAGGCAGTTCGCCCCTGAGACGGTGAACGCGAGCGCCAGGAAGCTACCGAACCGGACGATCAAGGGCTCGCACGTCCACGTGCTGGGTCACCGAAGCTGCGTCCCCCTCACCGAAGCCGCGTCCCTCCTTGACTGAAGCTGCGTCCCCCTCACCGAAGCCGCTCCCGCCGTCGCGCAGGTGCTCCACCAGCCCGCGGCACGCGGCCTCCACCTCGCGCAGACAGCGCTCGAAGTCGGCCGTCCCGCCGTACCACGGGTCATCGACCTCTAGCGTCCCCGCGGCGACCGCGCCCGCATCGAATTCCCTCAGCAGTCGCACCTTCGCGGCGTCTTCGGGCCGTCGTGCCGCGCGTCGCAACTCCCGAGCGTGTCCGCGGTCGGCGGCCACCACCAGGTCCATCGCCCCGAACTCTCGCGCATCGAATTGGCTTGCCACATGGGCCGATCCGTCGTACCCATGGCGCCGCAGCACCGCCACCGTCCGGGGGTCGGCGCCATCGCCAACGTGCCATCCGCCGGTCCCGGATGAACCCACGACCACGTGCGTCAGCCCGGCCCGCTCGAGCATTGCGCGCAGGATGATCTCGCCCATGGGGGACCGGCAGATGTTTCCCGTGCAGACCACCTCGACGCGCACCGGCCGTGCGGCGTATGCCGCGGCCTCATCAGCCCTCATGGCGCCAGCCAATCACCCGCCCGCGATCCGCTCAAAACCCAGGCGTCCGGAAACTACTTGACAAAATGGAAAGTAGTATCCTAACCTCGAACCGTCAGCCCAGCAACAGCCACCCAGGCACCCACCCACCACCGACCACGCACGGCGTACCCCTTCTCCATCGGAGGCCATCATGAGCGCCACAGGCACACACGACCAGGAAGCCTTCGACACCGACGTCACCGACGTCACCGACGTCACCGCCGCACAGGCGCGCGCGGCCCTCGAGCAGGCGTCATCCACGTCCCCCGTCACCGCCCGGGACCTCACGCTGCTCAGCGCCTTTGTCGCAGGGGTCGGCCTCATCGTCGGCGCGATCCTCTACCTCAGCTGGGCCACCCTCTCGGTCGGCAACACCGTCGGCTTCATCATCAGCATGTCAAGCTACTGCGCGGCCCTCGCGCTCCTTCTCGCCGTCAAGGCCCGCGCCCGGGCGATCCCGCGCGGCTTCCAGCGCATCTACAACGCCGGCTTCGTCACCACGATGACCCTGTATGCCGCCGGCATCGCCTGGATCTTCGGCCACCAGTCGCCGTGGCCGAGCCAATCGGTCGTCATCGGCATGAGCGTCGTCGCCGCCTTGCCCTGCCTCATCGCCAGCATCGTCGTCCACCGGCGGGCTCGATGACCGACCGCACTGAGCAGGCGCTACACGCCCGGTTCCGCCTCGACGACCTCATCCACTCGCCCATCCGCTTCTCCATCGTGGCCGCCCTGGCCAAGGTCGACTCTGCCGAGTTCGCAGCGGTCCGCGACACGGTCCAGGTGAGCGACTCGGTGCTCTCCAAGCAGGTGGCCCTGCTCGAGCAGGCCGGCTATGTCGAGGTCAAGAAGGGCTACGTCGGCAAGCGTCCTCGCACCTGGCTCAAGTTGTCCCCGACCGGTGAGCAGGCGTTCCAGACCCACCTCGCCGCGCTGCGCGCCATCGCCGGCGGCTGACCCACCAGGCGCGCCCACGGCTTCCATCCGGTATGCCGTCCGCCCAGCCAGCCCCCGCCCCACCGGCTGCCTTCGCGGCCCTCATGACACCGTCAGGGCCGCCGCTCTCACCTCGCCACGAGATCAGCCAGATCGACGACTCGATCGAACCCGTCGACGCCATCCGGCCGATGGCTGACCATGACCACGGTCCGGCCCGCGAAGGCCGCCCGCACGTCCGCAAGCACCGCCACCGCGGTCGCGTGATCCAGATGCGCCACCGGCTCGTCCAACAGCACGACCGGCCGCCCCGACACGTGGGCCCGAGCCAACGCCAGCCGGGCCCGCTCGCCGCCGGACACCCCGCGTCCGCCTGTGCCGAGCATGGTGTCCAGGCCGTCAGCGAGTCCGTCCAGCCAGGCCCCTAATCCAGCCGCGCGGAGTGCAGCCTCGACGGTAGCGTCGTGGGCATCCGGCCGAGCCAGCCGGATGTTCTCGCGCAGCGACGACGCGAAGACGTGCGGCTCGTCGTCGACGACCGCCAAGTGCGCGCGGACGTCGGCGAGCGGCATACGGGTCACGTCCAACCCGCCTAGGCGGTAGGTGCCGGCCGCCGGGTCTAGGTGCCGCGCCAGCACTGCGAGCAACGTCGACTTGCCGCTCCCGTTGGCGCCGGTCACGACCAGGTGCTCACCTGCCGGCACGCGCAGGGTCACCGGACTCAGGTCGTATGCCGCCCGCTCACCTCCCGCAGTCCGGTCACCTCCCGCAGCCTGGTCACCGCCCGCAGCCTGGTCACCGTGGTCCTCCGGTCGCCAGCGTGCCGCCACCCCGACCAGCTCGAGGTCAGCGGTCGGTGGAGGCAATAGGGGACGTGAAAGCGCACCGCCAATACCTCCACCCGTTGGGGCAGGGTCGGCGACGGCGGGCGGTTGGTCGAGCAGCGACCGCAGCCGGGCCTCGCTGCCTCGCGCCCGCGCCCAGGCCCCCATGGCGTCCGGCAACCCCACGAGCGCATCGCCCACGGCCAGCGGGGCCAACACGACGACGGCAGCGACCGCGTCGTTGAGCCCGACGCTCATCGCCCACTGAGCGACCAGCGCGGCCGCGATGGTGCCGACGGCCGTGACAAGGTGACCGAGGGCGACTCCTGTCGCCCGAGCCCGCGCCAACCGGCGGGTCGCCCGATCCGACGAACGGTGCGCGTCCCGCACCCAGGCCAACGCCTGGGCCCCGGCGCCGAGCCCGCGCAGGTGAGCGGCATACCCGGTCACGAGGGTCGCGGTTCGCGCCACGTCGGCGCGGGCACCCAACCAATCCGCTTGTGCCGCAAGCTCCATCTGCCGGCCGAGGCTGCTCACGCCCGTTTGGGCGACCAGGACCGCGAGGAGCACGAGCGCCCCAGCCGGCGCGAACAGCCCGAGCGCGAGGAGGGTCAGGGCGGCCGCGACGGCGAGCCCGAGGATTGGCACGACGACGCGCACCTTCGCGAAGACGAGGTCTTCGAGATCCTCGACCGCGGTCGTGAGCACGTCAGCGCGCGAGCGTCGGCCCAGCCGCGCCGGGGTGAGCGGCACGAGTGCCTGGTATGCCGCGACCCTCCGCCGCGCGAGCAGATCCAGCGCCGAGTCGTGTGAGCGGACCCGCTCGGCGTAGCGCAGCACCGGCCGGGCGATGCCGAACGTCCGCACCGCGACGATGACGGCGAGCAGGGTGAGGATGACCGGCTGGTGGCTCGCCGCGACGATGAGCCATCCGGAGGTTGCGGTGAGCGCGATGCCCGAGGCGGAGGCGAGGCCGCCGAGGACCGCCGCTCGCTTGATGCCCGGAGCGGTAGTTGCGAAGGCTTCCTCGATGCCCCTTGTCGACGTTGTCATGACGCACTGCCAAGCTCGACTCGTGCGTCGGCGAGGTCGACCAGGTCGGGGCGGTGGGTGACCGCGACGACGGTCCGCGTGCGCGCGAGTCCGCGAATAACGCTGTGCGCCAGGGCTGCTGAGTGCTCATCCAGATGGGCCGTCGGCTCGTCGAGCAGGATGAGCGGAGCGTCGGACAGGGTCGCGCGGGCCAACGCGAGCCTGGCTCGTTGACCTGCCGACAGCCCGAAGCCGTCGTCGCCCAAGGGAGAGTCCAGTCCATCGGGCAGGCCGCGGAGATCTGTCCCGAGCCCCACCGAGTCGAGGCTCGCCCAGCGGGCCCCGTCATTGGGCGGCTCTGGCACGCCGAGAGTGAGGTTGTCCCTGATCGATCCGGTGATGAGCAGCGGGCGTTGGCTGACCAGGTGCGACTGCGGGGCGGTAACCGATCCGGAGGTGGGGGCTCGGAGCCCGGCCAAGAGCTCCAGCAGCGTCGTCTTGCCGACGCCGGAAGGGCCGGTGACGGTCACCAGTCCGGCCGCCGGGAGGTGCGCGCTCACCGAGTCGAGGACGGCGCGATCGACTCCTGGGTAGTGGTAGGTCACCTGATCGAGGACAGCGCCCGATCGAGTGTCCAATCCCGCGGTCAACCCCGTGCCTGGATCAGTTCGGCTACCGAGATCGTCGGCGCCGTCGAGTTCGTCGAAGACCGACCCGAGCGCGGCAACCCCGTCGGCCGCCGCGTGGTACTCGGTCCCCATCCGCCGGATCGGCCAATAGGCCTCTGGGGCAAGGAGAATGCAGGCCAGCCCGGGAGCGAGATCCATCGTCCCGTAGGTCAGCCGAAGCCCCACGGTCACCGCCACGATGGCCACCGAGATCGTCGCCAACAATTCCAGGGCAGCTGAGGACAGGAACGCCACTCGCAACGTCCGCACGGTCGCCGCGCGATGCGCCTCACTCACGGACCGGATCGAGTCGGCCTGCCGCTCGGCGCGCCCATACGTGACGAGCGTCGGCAACCCACGGACCACGTCGAGGAAATGGCCCGACAGCGCGGTGAGCGCCCGCCACCGCCGCTCGGTCCGATCTTGGGTCACCTTGCCGATTAAGGCTGCGAAGACCGGCAGCAGTGGCACGGTCAGCACGACGATCAGCGCGCTCACCCAGTCAAGGACCGCAATCGTCGCCACGACGAAAACCGGCAGCACGACCGCCCCGACCAGCGCAGGAAGGAACCGCGCCACATAGGGCTCGACGCTCGTGATCCCTTGCGTGGCAAGGGTGCTCGCGGTGGCCGGCCCGGGCGTCCGATCGACGGGTTGCGTCAGCCACCGTCCGAGCAGGCGCTCCCGCAGGGCCGCAGACACCCGTATGCCGGCCCGCGCGGCATACACCTCAGCGACGCCACCCAGCGCGGCCCGGACGGAAAGCACGGCCCCGAGCGCGACGAGAGCCGTGAGCAGGCCGGGGGCACCCGGCATACCGGAGCGAACGACGGCGACCACGACGGTCGAGACGGCGAACGCCTGGGCGACCGCGGCGACACCTTGTCCGACGCCCAACGCCCCGAGGCCCGCCATGATGCGGCGGGCCTCGGGGAGGGCCTGGAAGACCCGGGGGTCGATCGGTCGCACGAGCCTGATGCTAGGTGAGCCGCGCGTCAGGCACCCGCGCGATCACCAGCCCTCACTTGCCGATGGCGACCGGCTGGGGGATGTGGTGGACGGCGATCCGCTTGCGGAACACCCAGTAGGTCCAGCCCTGGTAGAGCAGGACGATCGGCGTGAAGACGACGGCGGCCCAGGTCATGATCGTCAACGTCTTCGGCGTGCTCGACGCGGCGGCGAGGGTGAGGTCGGCGCCGCCGGCGAGCGTGGTGGGCATCGCGTTGGGGAACAGCGCCCCGAAGTAGGCGACGACCGCGAACGCGATGGTGACGAAGGTGCCCACGAACGCCCAGCCTTCGCGGCCCTTGCTGGCCATGAGGATGCCGCCGAGCAAGGCGACCGCTGCGACGACGGTGCCGACCCAGCTGACCAACGAGCCGTGCCGGAGGTTGATCGCCAACAGAAGCACGACCGCGAGCACCGCGGTGACCAGGCCGGACTTGACCCCGAGCATGCGGGCGTCCTCCCGGATCGGGCCGTCGGTCTTGAGCGCGATGAAGAACGCGCCGTGGGTGAGGAAGAGCCCGACGAAGGTCAGCCCACCAATGAGGGGCACGATGCCCAGCAGGGTGAACAGGTTGCCGTCGAACAGGTAGTCACCCTTGACCGCCGGGTTTGCCTTGATCGGCGTGCCGTAGACGATGTTCGTCAGGCCGACGCCCCACAGCAGTGCGGCGAGGAACGAACCGCCGGTGATGGCGACGTCCCAGCGCTTGCGCCAGGTGTCGGAGTCGACCTTGTGTCGGTAGTCCAGACCCATGCCGCGGACGATGAGCGCGACGAGGATGAGGGCCAGGGCGAGGTAGAAGCCGCTGAAGAGGGTGGCGTACCACTGCGGGAAGGCCGCGAACATCGCGCCGCCGGCGGTGAGCACCCACACTTCGTTGCCGTCCCATACCGGGCCGATGGTGTTGAGCATGACCCGCTTGCGGGCCTCGGAGTCGGCCTCGCCCGCCGCGCCGCGCTGGTGGCTGCGGCCGAGGATCGGCAGCAGCATCCCGACGCCGAAGTCGAAGCCCTCAAGGGCGAGGTAGCCGATCCAGAGAACGGCGATGAGCACGAACCAGACGATCTGGAGGGTCGTGAGTTCCATTGTCAGTCCAAAGTTCTCGTGTGTCGTGGGTTTCGTATGCCGGGTGGCTCAGTAGGCGAACACGAACGGTTCGTCGTCGGCCCGGTCGGCGGGGTCCTTGGGCGCCTCGACCGGGACTGCGCCAGGCTTGATGTAGCGCAGGAGCAGCTTGAGCTCGACGACCGCGAGGACGCCGTAGAGCAGCGTGTAGACGATCATCGAGATCCACACGCTTGCCGCGTCGACGGTGGTGGAGACGCCGGTCTCGGTGGTCATCAGCCCGTTGACGAGCCAGGGCTGGCGGCCGACCTCGGTGAAGATCCAGCCGAACGAGTTGGCCAGGACCGGCAGCAGCGGCGTCCAGATGGCGATGTGCTTCCACATGCCGCTCGTGACAACTCCTTGGCCGCGGGTCTTCCACAGGGCCATGGCGGCGAACAGCATGGTGAGGAAACCGGCGCCCATCATCAGGCGGAAGTTCCAGTAGGTCATCCAGATGACCGGGACATAGGACGTCGAGGCGGTGAGGGGGTTCGCGGCATACTTCGCGGTTTCGGCGGCCTGGATGTCGTTGATGCCCTGGATCTCGCCGGTGAACGAGCCGGTGCCGAGGAACGACAGCAAGCCGGGGACTTCGAGGATCGGCTTGGCGTTGGTGCCGTCGAGGGACCCGATGGTGAGGATCGAGAACGGCGCGTTGGCGCGCGTCTCGTAAAGCCCTTCTGCCGCAGCCATTTTCATCGGCTGGACCTCGGTCATGACCTTGCCCTGCACGTCGCCGGAGACCAGAACGCCGATGCTCGCGACGAGAGCCACGATGGCGCCGAAGCGAACGGCCTTGCGGTACATTGCAATGTCCGCGCCCTGGTCGAGGGCCTGCTTGCGTAGGTGGTAGAGCGCGATGCCCATGATGAACGCGCCCGCGGTCATGTAGGCGCCGAGCACGACGTGGGGGAACGTCGCCAGCTGCACCTTGTTGAAGAGCACTGCGGCGAAGTCGTCGAGCTCCGCGCGGTTGGTCTGCGCGTTGAACGTGTAGCCGACCGGGTTCTGCATGAACGAGTTTGCGGCGAGGATGAAGAACGCCGAGAACACGGTGCCGAGGTGCACGAGCCAGATGGTGGCCAGGTGCAGCTTCTTGGGCAGCCGGTCCCAGCCGAAGATCCACAGGCCGAGGAAGGTCGACTCGAGGAAGAAGGCGAGCAGCGCCTCGAAGGCCAGCGGCGCACCGAAGATGTCGCCGACGAACCGGCTGTAGAGGCTCCAGTTCATGCCGAACTGGAACTCTTGGACGATCCCGGTGACCAGCCCCAGCGCGAAGTTGATCATGAACAGCTTGCCGAAGAACTTCGTCAGCCGCAGCCAGCGGTCATCGCCGGTTCGGTGCCAGAAGGTCTGCATGCCGGCGATGAGCGCCGTGACGCCGATGGTGATAGGGACGAAGAGGAAGTGGTACACCGTCGTGATGGCGAACTGCCACCGCGCAAGGTCCAATGCATCCATTGGAGGAGCTCCCGCATGAGTGCCAATGAAAGGGCTTACGCCCTTGACGCTACGCCGGGTTCCGGGTGCGCCGAGGCCATCGATGCGGCAGATGTGACGGAGTAGACACAATACCCCTGGGGGTACTTGAGCAAACGGTGAACTCCTGCTGAAGTGTCCCGCTCAGTGGGACGGCGCGTTGCTGCGCACCGAGACGACAGTGCTAGGAATGAACGGACTGGCATCCCAATGTCGTTGCCATGTAAATCAATCCGGGTAGCCGTCCGGGTTGGCGCGCTGCCACCGCCAGGTGTCCGCGCACATCTGCTCGATGGTGCGTTCCGCGCGCCAGCCCAGTTCGGCGTTGGCTCGGCTCGGGTCGGCCCAGTATGCCGCGAGGTCACCCGCGCGCCGCCCCACGATGTCGTAGGGGACCGGCATACCGCTGGCTTTCTCGAACGCGGCGACGACCTGCAGGACCGACGTCCCGCGGCCACCGCCGAGGTTCCACGTGCTGACCTTGCGGTCGTGCGCGGCGATCCACTGCAGGGCAGCGACGTGACCGGCCGCCAGGTCTTCGACATGGATGTAGTCGCGCTCGGCCGTTCCGTCGGCCGTCGGGTAGTCGCCGCCGAACACCTGCAGTCGCTCGCGCCGCCCCACGGCCACCTGCGCGACGAAGGGCATGAGGTTGTTGGGGATGCCCTGCGGGTCCTCACCGATCGTGCCGGACGGGTGGGCGCCGACCGGGTTGAAGTAACGCAACATCGCCACCTTGAGCCGATCATCGATGCCGGCCACATCGCGCAGCACATGCTCGATCATCACCTTGGTCCGGCCGTAGGGCGACGACGCCGACAGCGGCTCGTAGTCCTCCTGGTAGGGCACGGGCGCCACCTCGCCATAGACCGTTGCCGACGAGGAGAAGGCGAGCAAGTCGCAGCCGTGCCGACGCATCGCACGCAACAGCGAGAAGGTCGACTCGAGGTTGTTGACGTAGTAGTCCAGCGGGATCTGCACGCTCTCGCCGACCGCCTTGAGCCCGGCGAAGTGGATGACCGCGTCGAACTTCTCGGCGGCGAACAGCCGCTCGGTCTTGTCCTTGTCGGTGAGGTCGAAGGCGTGCACCGGCAGGTCGGTCCCGGTGAGCGCCTCCAGCCGCCCGACGACCGTCGGCTTGGCGTTGGCGAACGAGTCGACGATGACGACGTCGTGCCCGGCCGCGACCAACTGCACCACCGTGTGCGACCCGATGTAGCCGGCACCTCCACTGACCAAGACGCGCATGACAGACACCGTATGCCGTCCCGCCGGCCGGCGACGTAGGCGGGCCACGCGCCGGCCAGGCGTGGCAATTGGCAGGGACTTATACAAGACGTCTTGTGAGTTGTCGAGAGCGCAGGCACGATGGCCCGTATGCCAAGGAAGTCGGCGGCCGATCGTCACGTGGCCACCCAACCATCGCCAAAGGGGCAACCGCTCGTGGACAGAGTGGTCGCCTTCCACCATCCGGTGCGCCGGAGACTGTTCGACGCGCTCGTCGGGTTGGGACCGGCACCGGTTGGCGTCCTGGCGAGGCGATGTCATATCGCGGCCGGCTCGGCGAGCTACCACCTCGGCGTCCTGCACCGCAGTGGTTGGGTGCAACCTGCTCCCGACCTGGCTGGGGACACACGCGAGTCGTGGTGGCGGCCATGCCACGGCGAACTGGCCTGGGCGACGCCGGACGAGACGCTGAGCCCAGCAGACCGGGCCCTGCTCGGGGCGGCAGAACGTGAGGACCTGACGCACGAGTTTCGTGCCGCCCTCGCGTGGCTCACCGCTCGCGAGGACCTTCCGGACAAATGGCGGCACTCAATGTCGTCCGGGGCGTTCGTTCAGGCCACCGACAAACAGCTTCTCGACCTCACTGATCGGATGGAAGCGCTGGTGGCCGAGTGGTCGTCCTCGTGCATACGCGATCAACGTGAGAACCCTCACGAGGACCGCTGGCCCGTGCGGGTGATCGCGCGGGTGTTTCCCGCGGTGCACGGCAGTCGATGAATGCGCCGGGCCCTTCGCGGGTGTGGGCCAACAGAGACTTCCGCACACTCCTGGTCGGCGAGACGGTCAGCGAGTTCGGCAACACCGTCGGCTCCTTCGGACTGCCCCTCGCGGTGCTCTTTGCGACAGACTCCGCTTTCGCCTCGGGGGCCGTCGTGGCTGCGGGAGCCGTCGGGTCCATCGGATTTTCGCTGATCGGCGGCGCTTTGGCGGATGGACACAGTCGTCGGGCCATGATGTTGTGGACGTCGGCGGGTCGAGCTCTGGCGTGGCTAGGCCTAGCCGCGATCGTGACCGTGAACGGGGTCCACGTCGCTTGGGCCATGCTCATCGCGCTGGTCGGCGGGGCATGCGCGTCCCTATACGGAGCCGCCCAAGCGGGTGCCCTTCGGACGATGCTTGCACCACCGGACTACCCCCGGGCAGTTGCCACCATCGAAGGTCGTAACGCGGCGGTCGATCTCGTCGGAGCCCCCCTCGGCGGCATCCTGCTTGGACTTGGCGTCGCAGTCCCGCTGATCGCGAATGCCGCGAGCTTCGCCGTGTCCGCTCTGGCGATTTCCAGTCTTCGTACTCCCTTGGGCGCCCCCGGTGGTCGACCGGCCGTGGCCTTCTGGGAGGAGGTCCGCCGGGGGTACTCGTACGTGTGGTCGCGTCTGCCCTATCGGATCATCACGCTGGCATCCGCCGCCTCCAACTTCGGCGTGAACGCATTCCTCTTCGCGCTGGTTCTGGTCCTCCAGGCCGCTCACCACCCGCCATGGCAGATCGGCCTGGTCCAGACGGGCATCGCGCTCAGCATCCTGGGTGGGGCCTTTCTGAGCGGCCCACTCATGGATCGGCTGCGGATCGCAACGACAGTGCGCTCTGCCGCGGTGCTCCGGGTCGCCGCCTTGGTCGGCGTTGCCGTGTCGTGGGAGGCTGTCCCGATCGCTGTGGGGCTCTTGACAGCTGGCTTTGTCCTTACAGCGGCTTCGAACACGGCCGAGCGGACCTATATGGCGCTCACCACCGGTCACGAACAGCAGGGAAGGGTTGCCTCGTTCGAGCAGTTCGTCGGCCAGGGCTTCCTGCCGTTGGCACCGCTGTGCGCCGGAGCTCTCGTAGAGATCTGGGCGCCCACGGTGGTTCTGACCACTCTTTCGTGCGTCGCCGCCGTGGGTGCCTTGGTCCTGGTCAGCAGCGCCGAAGTCGGTGCCCTTCCTCTGATGAAGGATCTCGTCGCGAGCGACTGAACCGTTGAGCGATCAACGGGGGACGCGGCGCAGGTATGCCGCGACGGCGGCGTCATACTCGGCTGGGGAGATCTCGAACCGCTCCGCGGGACGGGGGATCTTTCGCAGTCGGGGCAGCAAGGAGCGGCTCCAGCCGAACAGACCGTTCTTCCAGTGCTTCTTGACCCGCTGACCGGCCTCCGTCGTACGAATGAGGTCGCCCTGGACGTCGACCAGCCCCGCCGCCAGCAACGCCCCGAGCCCGCCGGCCAACTCATCGAGCGTCACGATGGCGTGGTTAATCCCGTCGGCGGTGCGGATCAGGTCGCTCAACGAGCAACCAGTCGAGGCATCGGGCGTCGCGGCCAACACCCACGCATCGGACCACGTCCACTCACCGCCCGGGTCGGCCTGCATCCTGTGACTCTAGCGGTGCAGTGGCGGGGGTCGACCGCCTAACTGGACGCGTCGTTCGGTGGCACTTAAACCGTTGTTCTGGCAGATGTATCTGCCAGAACAACGGTCTAAGTGCCACTTGAGGGAGCGGGAGCGGGAGCGGGAGCGGGAGCGGAGGCGGAGGCGGGCGCTGGGGCTGGGGCGACCGTTGCTGGCTCTTCGGGGTGGTGGCAGGCGACGTGGTGGGCTGGGGCCAGTTCCCGCAGCGCGGGGACCTCGGTTCGGCATACCTCGGTCGCCTTCCAACACCGAGTGTGGAACCGGCATCCCGACGGGGGGTTGACCGGGCTAGGGACATCGCCCTCCAACCGGATCCGGTCTCGGTGGTGACGCCGGGCCGTGTCCGGGATCGGGACCGCGGACAGCAGGGCCTTCGTATATGGGTGCCGCGGCGACTCGTAGAGAGCATCCCGGTCGGCCAACTCGACGAGGTTCCCGAGATACATGACCGCCACTCGGTCGGACATGTGCCGCACGACCGACAGGTCATGGGCGATGACGATGTAGGTGAGATCGAGCTCGTTCTGCAGGTCTTCGAGAAGGTTGACGACCTGCGCTTGGATCGAGACATCCAGGGCCGAGACGGGTTCATCGGCAACGATGAGTCGCGGCCGCAGCGCCAACGACCTGGCGATCCCGATCCGCTGGCGTTGCCCGCCGGAAAACTCATGCGGATACCGGTTGTAGTGCTCCGGGGACAGCCCGACGAGCTCAAGGAGCTCCTGGACCGCCCGCTTGGTGCCGTGCTCGGTCTTGATGCCCTGGATGTAGAACGGCGCCGCGACGATCGTCCCGACGGTATGCCGCGGATTCAGCGAGTTGTAGGGGTCCTGGAAGATCATCTGGACGTCACGGCGTAACGGCCGAAGCGCCCCCATGCCCACGTGCGTGATGTCGCGACCGTCGAAGACGATGGACCCGGAGGTGGGCTCCAGCAACCGGGTGATCATCCGTCCGGTCGTCGTCTTGCCGCAGCCGGACTCGCCGACGAGGGAAAGCGTCTCGCCCTTGGCAACCTCGAAACTCACCCCGTCGACAGCTTGGACAGCGCCAACCTGACGCTGCAACAGCCCCTTGCGGATGGGGAAGTGCTTGGTAAGCCCACTCACGCTCAACAGGGTCATAGCTTCGGCTCGATCTCGTCGGTCCAGATCCGATCACGCTCGACATCGGGGAGGTGACACGCGATGTGGTGTGCGGGCAGGGTCTCCCGGAACCCCGGGCGTTCGGTCGAGCACCGAACGCCAACGTGGTCACGATGGGCGCAGCGGGGATGGAACGGGCAGCCCCGCGGCACCTGGATCAGCGACGGCGGCGTCCCGGTGATCGGCAGTAACCGATCGGTCGGCTTGCGGTCCAGACGCGGCATACTCCCCAGCAGGCCCCACGTGTAGGGGTGTTGCGGGCGACCGAAAACCTCGTCGGCAGAGGCATATTCGACCGAACGACCGGCATACATAACCATGATGTCGTCGGCGAGTTCGGCGACCACCCCGAGGTCGTGAGTGATGATGATGACTGCAGAGTTGAACTCTTGCTGCAAACCCCGGATGAGGTCGAGGATCTGGGCCTGAACGGTGACGTCCAGCGCCGTCGTCGGCTCGTCGGCAATGAGCAAGTCGGGGTCACACGACAACGCCATGGCGATCATCGCCCGCTGCCTCATCCCACCGGAGAACTGGTGCGGATAGTCGTCGATCCGCGTCGCCGCCTGCGGGATGCCGACCCGGTTGAGCATGTCGATGGCGTGCGTACGGGCAGTCTTGCGGGAAACCTTGTTGTGGACCAGATAGGCCTCGATGATCTGGTTGCCCACCGTGTAGAAGGGGTGCATTGCCGAGAGCGGGTCCTGGAAGATCATCGCCATCCGCTTGCCGCGCAATGATCGGACGTGTGCGGGCGAGGCACCGACCAACTCGTCCTCGCCGACCCGGATGCTCCCGCTCATCTGGACGCTGCCGGGCTTGTGCAAGCCCATGATCGACAGACTCGTCACCGATTTGCCCGACCCCGACTCGCCGACGATGCCGAGTGTGCGGCCGCGATCGAGGGCAAAGCTCAGCCCGTCGACACTCTTGACCAGGCCATCGTCGGTGGGGAAGTGGACTCGCAGATCTGCGACCTCGAGAAAGCTCATGAGGTGCGCACCCTCGGGTCGACAACGGCATACAGCAAGTCGACGACCAGGTTGGACAGGACGATGAAGAATGCGGCGAGCATCGTCACCCCGAGGATCCGGGGCAGGTCCTGATTGCCGATGGCGTCGACGGTGTATTTGCCCAGGCCGTTGAGCGAGAAGGTCTTTTCGGTGAGCACGGCGCCGCCCAGCAAGAGCCCCAGATCGAGGCCGAAGATCGTCACGATGGGGGTCAGTGCCCCGCGCAACCCGTGTTTGGCCACGACGCGGCTCTCGGACAACCCTTTGGCACGAGCCGTGCGGATGTAGTCCTCACTCATCGTCTCAAGCATGCCGGCGCGGGTGAGCCGCGCGTATTGGGCCGAGAAGACGAAGGCGAGCACGAGCCACGGCAGCAAGAGGTTGTAGGCCCATTGGGTCGGGCTTTCGGTGATCGGGGTATAGGAACCGCCAGGGGCGAAGATGCGCCACTGATAGGCGAGGAAGGCCAGCCCGACGAGGCCAGTGAAGAAGATCGGCAACGACACACCGGCCAACGCCACCGACATCGCCGCGCGGTCGAAGATCGACCCGCGGCGAAGTGCCGAGAGCACGCCGACGCCGACTCCGACGATCAGCCACAAGATCGAGGCACCGGCGGCCAACGAGAAGGTGACCGGCGCCCGGTCCAACAGATCCGGCCACACCGGGGTCTTGGATTGGAAGGAGTATCCGAAGCACGGCGCCGGACAGCGCTCGATGCTCGTGCCGAGGTCGTAGTCCATCCCGGTGAAGATCGATCTGAACCAGTTCCAGTACTGCACCCAGATGGGGTCGTAGAAGCCCAGGCGCTGGGCCGCCAGGTGCACAGTCTCGGCATTCGCGGTGCGCCCGACGTAACGGGTCGCCAGGGTCTCCGGTGTCGCACCTGCCCACCGTGGGAACAGGTAGAAGATCGCGAAAACGATCATGCTCACGACGACGAGCAGACCGGCCGCCGCGATGAGGCGGCGCAACACATAGGTCACCACAAGATCTCCTCGAGTGGCCGGCCCCCGAAGGAGCCGGCCACCCGGGTTGGCTCACCGCAAGCGGCGAGCGTGGGAAACGGGGATCGTCAGGCCTTGCCGAGCGCGGTGTAGTCGTACATGCCGTACGCCTGGTTGACGAAGACGTTCGTCAGGTTCTTGCCGCGCAGCAGGAGGGACTTGGCGTGCAGGCCCGGGAAGATGACGGCTTCTTCCATGACCTTCTTGTCGATCGCCTGGTAGAGCGCCTCGCGCTTGGCCGTGTCGAGCTCGACGGCAGCCTTGTCCAGCATCGCGTCGACCTCGGGGATGCGGACCGAGGCGTTGGAGCTGCCACCGGTGTCCCGGATGACCCGGCTGTCGGTGATCTGCGAGAGGAAGCCAAAGCCATCGTTCCAGTCCGCGCCCCAGCCGTTGGCGACCAGGCCGAGGTTGTTGGCCTTGACGTAGGGCGGGTTGCCGGCATACGTCGAGAAGTAGTCCTTCTTCGAGAAGCCCTTCGGTGTGACCTTGATGCCGACCTTGGCGAGCTGTGCCTGGAAGGCCTCGGCAACGGCCTTCTCCTTCGGGCGCTCGTTGCGGAAGGCCATGTTCGTCTCGAAGCCATCCGGCTTGCCGCACTTGGTGAGGTGCTCCTTGGCCTTGGCCAGGTCAGCCTTGTCGTCCGCGCGCGGGTACATGTCGTCCTTGAGCGCGCCGGGGATAAGGGCCGGCATCAGTGAGTGCGCGATCGCGCCACCGGCGAACTGGCCGCCATAGGCGATCTGGTATGCCGTGCGGTCCATCGCGTACATCACGGCCAGGCGGCAGTCCTTGTTGTCCAGCGGAGCAACCGTCGAGACGATCGAGGTGTACCACAGGCGGGCAATCGTGGGGTTGTCGGCGCGGGCCTTGAGGGCCGGGTCGGCGAGCACCTTGGTCTGGGTGGCCGGGGTGACGCCCGTGCCGGTCACGTGGATATCGAGGTCACCGGAGATCACCCGGTTGTCGATGTCCTCCTGGTTGACGTTCATGGAGTACTCGTAGCCGTCCGGCAGCGCCTTACGCTGCGGGTCGGTCGCCGGGTCCCAGTTGGGGTTGCGCTTGAGGGTGAACATCTTGCCGGCCTCGTACTTGTCGAACATGTAGGGGCCCGAGCTGATCGGGTGCTCCTTGTACTTCGCGCCGGTGTCCTTGGCCTCGGGGACCGGGTAGGACTGCGAGGTCGTCATGAGGTAGTCGAAGCCCGAGAACGAGTTCTTCAAGTGGAAGACGATCGTCTTGTCGTCAGGGGTCGAGATCGCCGAGTCGGTGTTGACACCCTTGGACTTGTAGGCACCCTTGTAGTCGGCCGGCCAGGCGAGCATGTCATCGAAGTAGGTCGGCGAGTCCGGGAAGACGTCCTTGTCCAGGGTCCGCGTGATCGCGTACTTGACGTCCTTGGACGTGATCGCGGTGCCATCCTCGAACTTGAGCCCGGACTTGAGCTTGTAGGTCCAGGTCTTGGCGTTGTCGGTCGCGACGCCAAGGGCCTCGGCCAGGTCTCCGGACAGCTTGCTGCTGCCGTCACCGGGAGCGATGTCGAACATCACCAGGCCGCGGCCGTAGAGGCGCATGAGGTCCCAGGTGTAGCCGTAGTAGGAGTCGCCGGGGTCGGTGCTGTCCGGCTCCCCCTCGTCGGCCATCTTGATGATCCCGCCCTTCTTCGTGGACGGGTTGAAGATCTTGCCGTTCGCGGCGTCAAAGGCCGCTGCGGTCGCTGCGCCGCCGGCCCCGCTGGCCGACCCGGTGGTCGTCGCAGTGGATCCGCCCGAACTGCAGGCGGCGAGGCCGAGCGCGATCATGGCGCTGGCGGCCACGGCGCTTCGGAATCTGCGTCCAGTCATGTGTGTTCCTTCACCCTTCTCAACTGTGGGGTCCTGCCGCGCTATCGAGCGCGGTGGTCGAGGGCGTCACGCAGGCCGTCACCGAAAAGGTTGAAGGCCAGCACCGTGACAAAGATGGCCATTCCCGGCCAAAGCATGAACGTCGGCAACGTGTAGAAGTTGACGGCGTCCGACAGCATGCCGCCCCAGGTCGCGGTCGGCGGCTGGATGCCGACGCCGAGGAAGGACAGCGCTGCTTCGAAGAGGATGTTCGAGGGGATGAGCAAGGTGGAGTAGACGAGGATCGGCCCCACCAGGTTGGGCAGGATTTCCTTGGACAGGATGCGCGGGGTGCGTGCACCGAGGCTGCGGGCGGCGTCGACGAACTCGCGCTCGCGGATCGACAGGGTCTGGCCCCGAACGATCCGGCCGATGTAGGGCCAGTTGAAGAAGCCGATGATGAAGATGAGCATGACGACCCGCATCGTGTCGCCGCTGAGGCCGAAAGCGGTGTCCGGGACGATCCCGGCCAGGGCGATGGCGAAGACCAGGAGCGGGAAGGCGAGGAAGATGTCCATCGCCCGCGAGATGACGGCATCGACCCAGCCGCCAACGAAGCCGGCGATGATGCCCAGAGTCGAGCCGATGAGCACGGACAGCAAGGTCGCGAAGACGGCGATGAGCAACGAGATCCGCGACCCGTAGACGACACGGCTGAAGATGTCCCGCCCGTTGACCGGTTCCACTCCCATGAGGTGTTCCCGGGACATCCCGCCCCAGGAACCCAATGGCGCGAGGGTGCCATTAGCGGTGTCGACGAGCTCATAGTGCGGCTCGTTCGGCGGGCTGCCGAAGAGCGAGACGATCTGGGGGGCGAAGATCGCCACGATCATCAATAGGCAGACGACCGCGCCACCGGTGATGGCCACCCGATCCCGCCGTAGCCGTCGCCAGGCGATCTGGCCGAGCGAGCGTCCCTGGATAGCGGTCGCAGGATCGGCTTGAGGATGGGTCGGGTCTGGGTTCACGCCGATCGCGTCGCTTGGGGCGCCCGGGGTTGGGGCCATCGCCACGTCGCGAGCCTTCTTTCTCCCAGAAGGGCCCGTGGATCGTTCCGCCGGGCCGGGTGTCATCATGACCGACTGCCCGATGGCTATCCACCCATTGAGACTGGGCGTTGCGAAGTTGTGACCAGCCACCGTCGACTGGCCGAGTGGGCACGAACCGGGTTCGGCTCACTGGGACGAGGCGTCGACCCCCAACCGGTGGCACTTAAACCGTTGTCTTGGCAGAAGTATCTGCCAGACGAACGGTTTAAGTGCCACCGTGGGGGTTGGGCGGCCGCCGCGGCGCGACCGCGACGAGACCTTAGGCTTTGGGCCGCATGTCGACGATCCGGCGAGCCTTGCCGACCGAGCGTTCGATGCCGCCCGGGTCGCGGATCTCCACCTTGGCGGTCGTGCCGATCCGCGCCTTGATCTGGTGGGACACGTCGGCAGCGATCGAGTTGGCTCGCTCGGGCTCCTCGTGGACGAAGGTCTCGACGACGACCGTCAGCTCGACCATGTTGCCCGGCTGGGTGAGCACGCACTGGAAGTAGGGCGCCAACCCCGGCTGGCGCAGGATGATCTCCTCGATCTGGGTCGGGAAGACGTTGACGCCGCGGATGATCATCATGTCGTCGGTGCGCCCGGTCACCTTCGCCATCCGCCGCATCGTCGGGTATGCCGTGCCCGGCAGCAAGCGTGACAGGTCCTTGGTGCGGTAGCGGATCACCGGGAAGGCCTGCTTGGTCAGGCTGGTGAAGACCAGCTCACCCTCGGAACCGTCCGGAAGCACCTCGTGGGTGACCGGGTCGATGATCTCCGGATAGAAGCAGTCCTCCCAGATGTTGAGCCCGTCCTTGGTCTCGGACGATTCCCCGGCGACTCCGGGGCCGATGACCTCGGACAAGCCGTATTCGTCGATGGCCGAGATGCTGCTGCGGGTCTCGACAGCCTCGCGCATCGCCGGGGTCCACGGCTCAGCGCCGAACACGCCGATGCGCAGGCTGGACTCGCGTGGGTCCATGCCCTGTCGGTCCATCTCGTCGAGGATCGACAGGAAATAGCTCGGCGTCACCAAGGTCGCCCGCGGTTGGAAGTCGCGGATCAGTTGGACCTGCCGCTCGGTCATTCCGCCGGCGATGGGGACAACCGTGCAACCGAGCCGCTCGGCGCCGTAGTGGTATCCCAGACCCCCGGTGAACAGGCCGTATCCGTAGGAGTTGTGCACGACATCGCCGGTCCGCACGCCGGCGGCATACAAGCAGCGGGCCATGAGGTCGCTCCACATGTCGATGTCCGCGGCGGTGTAACCGACGACGGTCGGCTTGCCGGTCGTCCCGCTGCTGGCGTGGATGCGGGAGACCTGGTCGCGCGGGACCGCGAACAGCCCGAACGGGTAGTTGTCCCGCAGGGTGCCCTTGTCGGTGAAGGGCAGCTTCGCGATGTCAGAGAGCGCCCGGATGTCGTCCGGGTGCACCCCCGCCTCGTCGAAGGCCTGCCGGTAGTGGGGGACGGCGGCATACACCCGCCGGACGGTGTCCTGCAGCCGCTCGAGTTGTCGCGCGCGCAACTCATCCAGTGACCAGCGCAGGCCAAGGTCGGTGTCGGGCGAATACACGCCGTCGGTCACCATCGGGGGTGCTCCTCTCAGCACGCCGTATGCCGCGCATCGCCGACGAGGCGGCTGCGCGGCATACGTGCGGGTGGGTTCGTCAGTGCGCGGTGAGCGCTCAGGTCGGGAAGGGGGACTTGCGGGTGTCGACGATTCGGCGGGCCTTGCCGACCGAACGTTCGATCCCGCCGGGGGCGCGGACCTCGATCTTGGCAGTGGTGCCGATGTTGTCCTTGATCCGCTTGCCGACCCGCTTCTCCATCTCCAGGCGCTCGGCATCGCTGAGGCTGGTGGCGCTCTCGGCCAAGACGGTGAGCTCGAGCAGGTTGCCCGGTTGCGAAAGCACACACTGGAAGTAGGGCGCCAGGCCCGGCTCGGCGAGGATGATCTCTTCGATCTGGGTCGGGAAGACGTTGACGCCGCGGATGATCATCATGTCGTCGGTGCGCCCGGTCACCTTCTCCATCCGGCGCATCGTCGGGAAGGCCGTGCCCGGCAGCAACCGGGTGAGGTCCTTGGTGCGGTAACGGATGACCGGGAACGCTTGCTTGGTGAGGCTGGTGAAGACCAGTTCGCCCTGGGAACCGTCGGGCAACACCTCATGGGTGATCGGGTCGATGATCTCCGGGTAGAAGTGGTCCTCCCAGATGTGCAGGCCGTCCTTTGTCTGGGCCGACTCGCACGACACCCCGGGACCGACCACCTCGGACAGGCCGTAGATGTCCACGGCATCCATGTGGCAGCGGGACTCGATCTCGGTGCGCATCGCCGGTGTCCACGGCTCCGCGCCGAAGATGCCGATCCGCAGGGTCGTGTCGGCCGGGTCGATGCCCTGGCGCTGGAACTCGTCCATGACCGAGAGGAAGTAGCTCGGGGTCACCATCATGATCTTGCAGCCGAAGTCCTGGATGAGCTGGACCTGACGCTCGGTCATGCCGCCGGAGATCGGGACGACCGTGCAGCCGAGCTTCTCGGCGCCGTAGTGGGCCCCGAGGCCACCGGTGAACAGGCCATAGCCATAGGCAACGTGGACGACGTCACCAGGGCGGCCACCGGCTGCGCGGATCGAGCGGGCCATGACGCCGGCCCACATGTCGATGTCCTCGCGGGTGTAGCCGACGACGGTCGGTTTGCCGGTCGTGCCGCTGCTGGCGTGGATGCGCACGACCTGCTCACGCGGCACGGCGAACAGCCCGAACGGGTAGTTGTCGCGCAACGTCAGCTTGTCGGTGAACGGCAGCTTGGCCAGGTCGGACAGGGCCCGGATGTCGTCCGGGTGCACCCCCGCCTCGTCCCAGGTCTTCTTGTAGTGCGGGACATTGGCGTAGCAGCGGCGGACAGTGTCCTGGAGGCGTTCCAACTGGCGGGCTCGAAGTTCATCAAGCGACCAGCGCTCGCCCTCGTCTCTGAGGTCGTCGGTCATGGGGGTGATTCTGGCGAGGGGGCAGGCCGCGCACAACGGCTGTTCCCTGTCGATCCGGCCACAATGTGGGCGACCGAACCGACATCCGCCTGCGGACATCCCCGTATGCCGTGTGCCCACCCTGGTTGGGTAGTCTGCTCGTCGATGTCCTTTGATCGTTCCGATGCAGTGGGGGCGCTGCGAGGGTGGCTGCTGTGGTGGTGGCCCTCGGGCGTCCGCGACAGCCTGCCCGCGCCTGAAGAATTGCTGCTGCGAGACGGAACGAGGGTATGGATCCGGCCGATTCTGCCCAGCGACCGCGAGTTGCACGCGGCCAACTACGCCCGCTTGTCGCCGGACTCGAAGTACCACCGGTTCCTGTCACCCATGGCGACGCTCTCGGAGGAGATGCTCGACCGGCTCGTCGACGATGTCGACGGGGTCAACCATGTCGCTTACTACGTCTTCGCGGACGACGAGGACCCGGTCGAATCGGCCTTCCCGCTGGCTATCGGCCGGATCAAGCGCGACCCGGAATTGCCCGGAGCGGCCGACGTCGCCGTGACAGTCCAGGACGCCTGGCACGGGCGAGGGGTTGCCAGTGCGCTCCTGCCGGTCCTGGTAGCTCGCCGCCCGGAGGATGTCCACCGCATCGTCACCGTCGTCGCCGCCGACAACCCCGCGTCGCTAGCCATGCTCGTTCGGCTCGGGCCGAGCGAGGTCATTCCGATCGGTGACGGAGTTCTCGAGGTCCGCGTCGACATCAGAGGAACGGCCCGCAGGCCAGTGCCGCCGCCCGCGACCGCCGCCATGGCCGCAACCGTCGCCACGTCGGCGACCGCCTCGGCGGCCAAGGTCGCCACGGCGTCGGTCAAATTGGCCGCTTCCGGCGTCCGGGCCCCATGGCGGGTCGCCCTGCGATCTCAAGACCAGGTCTTGTCTTGGCTGCGCCCGGGGGGCGCAGCGCGGCCGTCCACGTCCGCGGCCGACGGTGAGCCCGACGGCGCGAACTAGAGCAGGTCGGCTGCGGTGCCGTCGACCTCCGGGGCAGGGTCCGGAATCTTGGCGTGTTGTTCGGAGGCCATCCGCCGCAGGAACGACTGGGTTCGTGGGTGCTGCGGGTTGTTGATGACATCGCGCGGATGACCCTGTTCGACGACGACCCCGCCGTCCATGAAGACCACCCGGTCAGCGACATCGCGGGCGAAGGCCATCTCATGGGTCACGACGATCATCGTCATGCCGGTTTCGGCCAGCTCGCGCATCGTCGTGAGCACCTCGCCGACGAGCTCCGGGTCCAGCGCAGAGGTCGGCTCATCGAAGAGCATGAGCTTGGGCCGCATACACAAGGCCCGGGCAATGGCCACCCGCTGCTGCTGTCCACCGGACAGTTGGCCGGGATAGGCCGAAGGCTTGTCGGCCAGACCGACCTTGGCCAGCAGCTCATGGGCGCGGGCCTGCACCTCGGCCTTGTTCTCACCCTTGACCTGAATCGGGGCCTCCATGACGTTCTCGAGGACCGTCTTGTGTGGGAAGAGATTGAAGCGTTGGAAGCACATGCCGATGTCCCGGCGCTGGGCGGCGATCCGCTTGTTGTTCAGCCGGTAAAGGGTGCCGTCCTTGTCGTCGTAACCCATGAGCTCGCCGTCGACCCAGATCCGGCCGCCGTCGATGGTCTCCAACTGGTTGATGCACCTCAGGAAGGTCGTCTTGCCCGAGCCGGAGGGCCCGAGCAGGCAGACCACCTCGCCGCGGTGGACGTCCATGTCGATGCCCTTGAGCACCTGGTTGCCGTGGAAGGACTTCATGACGTTGACGGCGCGGACGAGCGGCATGCCGGCTGCGGCTGGGGTGGGCGGCATACCCGCCGCGGGGTATGCCGCGTCGCGCGGCTGCGTCCCGGCCATCAGTGGTCCGCCTCGATCTTCATGAGCTTCTCTTTGGTCTTCTTGGGCACTGATCCGAAGCCGCGGCCGAAGTACTTCTCCAGGTAGGACTGGCCGATCATGAGGATCGAACAGACGATGAGGTACCACAGCGTTGCGGCGACGAAGGCGGGCATGATCTTAAAGCTGCGCTGACCGAACAGATAGGCCTGGTAGTAGAGCTCGGTGAGGACGGGGACGGCCGCGAGCAGCGAGGTGTCCTTGACCATGGCGATCGTCTCGTTGCCGGTCGGCGGGACGATGACCCGCATGGCCTGGGGGAGCACGATCCGACGCATCGTCTGACCGCTGCTCATCCCGAGGGCCTGCGCGGCCTCATGTTGGCCCTTGTCGACCGAGAGGATGCCGGCGCGGGCAATCTCGGCCATGTATGCCGCCTCGGAGAGGCCCAGGCCGATGATGCCGACCCAGATGGTGCTGGCGATCGAGTTCCAGGAGAATCCGAAGAAGGTGAGGTCGCCGGACATGCCCAGGGCCGGGGCAATCTGCTGGCCAAACGGCACACCGAAGCGGATCTCGTTGTAGAGGAAGCCGATGCCCAGGCCGAGGATGGCGAGCAGGACGTAGCGGGGCATGGCCCGGAAGAACCAGGTGTAGGCGAAGGCGACGGCCCTCAGGACCGGGTTGTCCGACAGGCGCATGACAGCCAGGACGACGCCAAGGCCGACGCCGAGGATCATCGAGGCGATGGTTCCGAAGATGGTGCCGATCCACAGCCCCTCGATGACCGGGGTCTGCTGCATGATCTGGAACGCGTAGGCCCAGTCCCATCGCGGGTTGGTGACGAAGGAGCTCACCATCATCGCGAACAGCACGGCCAACAGCGCGATGGCGACCCACCGCCACGGATGCCGGACCGGCCGGGCGTGAATCACGCCCGGCCGGTTGGTGGAGAGTTCTGACATCAGGGGTTGACGGCGAAGGTCGTGATGCCGCCGGACTCGTTACCCCACGTGGCCAGCGCCTTCTTGTAGGTGCCGTCGGTCGCGATGGCTTTGAGGGCGCCGGCGATCGCGTCGGCGAAGTCCTTCTGGTCCTTGGCCACGACGAAGCCGTAGGGCGCTGCGTCATAGATGTCGCCGACGGCTTCGAGCTGACCGTTGGTCTGCTTCACGGCATACAGGCCAATCGGCGAGTCGGCGAGCATGGCGTCGGCCTTGCCGGACAGCACCGAGGTAGTCACCTTGCCCTGGTCGCCGTCGACGATGGCGTTGATGGCGGGCTTGCCCGCGTCGGTGCACGCCTTGCTCTTGGCCGGCAGGTCCTCGTCGGCCTGGACAGTGCCCTTCTGGACACCGATGTTGAGGCCACAAGCGTTCTTCGGGTCGACCTTCTTCGGGTTGCCCTTCTGGGTGACCCACTGGGTGCCGGCGTTGAAGTAGCTGATCATCAGCGCTTCGGCCTTGCGCTTGTCGTTGATGGTGAACGACGAAACACCGACGTCGTATTTGCCGCTCCCGACGCCGAGGATGATCGAGTCGAAGCTGGCCGGGACGTATTCGACCTTGACGCCCAACTTCGCAGCCACGGCGTTGAAGACGTCGACGTCCATGCCGACGACGGTCTTGCCGTCAGCGTCGAGGAACTCGTTGGGGGCGTATGTCGCATCGGTGCCGACGACGATCTTGCCCGCGGTGCGGATCTTGGCCGGGACCTTGGCTGCCAGGGCCGCGTCCACGGCACTGGCCGCGGACGCGGCGTTGGAGGCCGCCGCGGAGGCCTTGGCCACAGCGGTTGTGGCGGCCGGGGTCAGTGAGTTGGAACCACAGGCCGACAACGCGAGTCCCGCGACCGCGATGCCCGTGACCAGGGCGAAGGTGTGACGACGTGCCATGAGGTGAATCCTTCCGAGATGTCCACTGCACGGCATGTCATGCCCTGCATCGGGGAATCCTGCCACTGCACCCGCAGATCTGGCTATGGTCACGGGCATGTCGAGTGTTGGCGTGGCCTGACTGTTATCGACGCCCGAGGCGGCCGACGCACGCCGCAGCGGGCTCGGACGGGCGCGCCCGAACCCCGGGGTCGAGGCCCTTCAGGCCAAGGCGGTCGGGGTCGCCTTGGGCGGGATCTGCCGCGACCGGCCGCGAAACTCTGCGACCAGGGCGCCGTCGGACTCGCGGGTCACCTGGACATCGGTGATCCCGCTGCGACCCCAGTTGGCGCGCACGCGGGCGTCCGCGACGAGGACATCGCCGAGGTATGCCGCCTGCACGAAGGTGATGTCCACGCCGGCCGCCACCGTGGTCAGGCCGCGGGAGTTGCAGGCATAGGCGAACGTCGTGTCGGCCAGCGTGAAGATGTAGCCGCCGTGGACGATGCCGTGCCCGTTGACGAGGTGCTCGGTGATCTTGAGTGAGAACACCGCGTGGTCGAGCTCGAGCAGGCGGATCTCGACCCCGATGTGCCGGGATGCCTGGTCGTCGTCCCACTGGTCCTCAAGGAAACCCAAGTTGAATCCCGGCAGCGGAGCGGGCTCACGGGCCGGGCGGCTGCCGCGGGCGGCTGCGGCTGTCGTGGCGTGCTCGGCCGACAGCGTCGCGCCCTCCAGGGGCGAGCTGTCCTGGGGCAATGAGCCGTCTAGAGCGGACAACCACGGGACGAGCTCGCCGGGCGAAAAACGCGGCGTCGGCATCGAGATGGTAGCTCCAGTCTCAGCCTCGTCGGTCGGAGTGTCCGCTGCTGCGAACGGGGCGTCGTCGGGGCGGGCGTCCCCGCCATCGGCGGGCCCGGTCACGAGATCCGCTCCAGCGCGGGGCTGGGCCGATAGCGTCCGCCCGGGAACGCCGCATCCAGCTCAAGCAGCTGTTCACGAACCGTGCGGAAGCCGATCTCGCGACCCCAGGCGATCGGACCCTTCGGGTAGCCGGTCCCCAACGTCATGGCCAGGTCGACATCACCCGAACCGGCCTCGCCGCGATCGACGAGGTCGACTGCCTCGTTGACAAGCATCGCCAACGTCCGAGCCACCGGGTTGGTGACCACGCCGCTGGCCAGCAACTCGGCGACCTTCGCGTCGTCCGGGACGTTGTCGGTGGCGGTGCCGTCCGCGGCATACGTGTAAACGCCCTGACCGGACTTGCGCCCGAGGTGACCTGCGGCGACTAACTCCTGTTGGAAGGCGGTGGGGGCGTAGCGCGGGTCGCGGGAGGTCTGGTTCCAGACGGAGGTGCCGACGGCGAGGTTGACGTCCTGACCGATCAGGTCGGTGAGCTCCAGCGGACCCATCCGGAAGCCCACCGAGCGCAGGCAGGCGTCGATGGTCGCGGGGTCGGCGACGCCTTCCTGGACCAGCCGCTGGGCCTCGCCGTAGAAGGGCCGGGCGACCCGGTTGACGATGAACCCCGGGGTCGAGGCGCAGCGGACCGCGACCTTGCCCCACGACACCACGAGAGCCGTGGCGGCATCGAGCACGCTCTGGACCGTCGTCTCGCCGCGGATCACCTCCACGAGCTTCATCGCGGGAGGCGGGTTGAAGAAGTGCAGGCCGAGGACCCGCTCGGGGTGGCTGGCCGCCGGAGCGATGGCGTCGATCGACAGACTGGAGGTGTTCGTCGCGAGGATCGTCGACGCCGGTTGGGTGCGAGACAGCTCGGCGAAGAGGTCGGCCTTGACCTCAAGGTCTTCGACGATCGCCTCGATGACGACGACGCACGGCGGGAGGTCGCCTGCGGCGCCGACAGGGGTGATCCGGGCCGCGATGGCGCTGGCTTCGGCGGCGTCCAGCCGGCCCTGGGTGGCCCGCTTGGCCAGGTCGGCGGCGATCCGCGCTTGGGCGCGCTCGGCCGCACCTTCGAAGGCGTCACAGAGAAAGACCGGATGTCCGGCAGTGGCCGCGACCTGGGCTATCCCCGACCCCATGGCACCGGCTCCGATGACCCCGACCGCTCTCAGTTCGACGCTTTGCGCACCCATGGCCACATCCTCCTCCTCCGCCTAGGTGCTGGCGACGTGAGGTTGCCGACGAAGAACGGCAGGATTCCCGCGGATGGACCCGGGCGCGCCAGGAACCACAAGCGACCGCACGAGCGATGGCACGAGCGACCGCAGGAGCGACGGTACGGCGCGGGTCTCTCGTCACAGACCGGTCCGGAGGCGCGGCGCTCCCGGATATCATCAAGATTGTGACGACTTTGGCAACGACGCCCGCCCACCCCCTCGTCGAGAAGCACCAGACCGTCCTCGACGAGGCCTGTGAGGCCTTGGCCACGCGCTCCTACTACTCCCGCTACCCGGAGTCCCCCTCGCCGAAGATCTACGGCGAGAACGCCGCGGCCGAGGGGCTCGCGGCATACCAG
>JBGAQN010000026.1:0-29101 GCA_044220725.1 Dermatophilaceae bacterium | reverse complement strand
CACGAGACCACGGCCGGCGTCGATGACCTGCTGGATGACCCGGATGTCCTGCTCGGCGATCGGCTCGCTCGCATCGACGAGCACGACGGCCACCTCGGCCTTCTCGAGGGCGGTCTGGGTGCGCAGGGAGGCGTAGAAGTCGGCGCCTCGGGTCTGGTGCACCCGCCGCCGGATCCCGGCGGTGTCGACGAATCGCCATGTCGTGCCGGCGATCTCGACGAGTTCGTCGACCGGGTCGCGGGTGGTGCCGGCGACCGCGTCAACGACGACCCGCTCGTGGCCGACGAGCTTGTTCAGCAGGCTGGATTTGCCGACGTTGGGCCGCCCGACGAGGGCGACCCGCCGCGGTCCACCCCGCTGATAGGCGCCGCCGACCTGCGACACCTCCGGCAGCACGGCCAGCAGGGCATCCAGCACGTCGCCGCTGCCGCGCCCGTGCAGCGCGCTGACCGGCCACGGCTGACCCAGGCCCAAACTCCACAGGTATGCCGCCTCGGCCTCCGTGCGCTGGTCATCGACCTTGTTGGCGACGAGCACGACCGGCTTGCCGGAGCGGCGTAGCAGCTTGACGACGGCCTCGTCGGTGTCGGTCGCGCCGACCGCGGCGTCGACGACGAAGAGCACCGCGTCGGCGAGCTCGACGGCGATCTCGGCCTGCTCGGCGACCCGCAGGTGGATGCCGGTGACGTCGACCTCCCAGCCGCCGGTGTCGACGAGAGTGAACTTGCGCCCCGCCCACTCCGCGTCGTAAGCCACCCGGTCGCGGGTCACCCCCGGCACGTCCTCGACGACGGCCTCGCGCCGCCCGAGGATGCGGTTGACGAGCGTGGACTTGCCGACGTTCGGCCGCCCGATGATCGCCACCACCGGACGTGGCCCCTCCGCCTCATCCCCGTATGCCGTGTCGCCGCCGTCCTGCAGCAGCGCCAGATCTGCGTCGTCCAGCTCGAAGTCGGCCAGCCCGGCCCGCAGGGCCCGCTCGACGGCCACCTCGTCCGAGTCCACGCCCACGGCCATCTCGTCCACGGCCAGCTCCAGGCCGGCGTCGACGGCCGCGGCTGCGCTGGCGTCAGCGTCAGCGTCAGCGTCAACGGTCTGGGACGCCAACGCGGTCGGTGCAGGGGCGGACTGCGGCTCGTGGCCGTGGGGGTTCTGCGGGTTCACTCCCAGATTCTCCCATCCCGGGAGGGGGCGCGGTTCAGGCGTTATCGGTCGGCGGCATACGGGATGCCTGGGAGGTCGCCACGACGGCGAGGACGGCGGCGACCGTCTGCTCGAACTCCAGGTCAGAGCTGTCGATGGTCACCACCCCGTCGGCGGCCGTCGTGAACTGGGAAACCGTCGAATCCGCGGCGTCCCGGGCCACGACCCGGTCCCGAGTGGCGGCAACCGCACCAGCATCCGCCGTGCCCAGGTCCTGGCGGGCCCGGCGGGCCAAGCGCGCGTCCTCGCTGGCCGTCAGCAGGATCCGGACGTGCGCATCCGGGGCCACCACGGTGGTGATGTCGCGCCCCTCGGCGACGATCGCACCCCGCACCGCCAGGCCTTCCGCGATGAGCGCACGTTGCCGGCGGCGCATATCGGCCCGCACGTCGAGGTTCGTGGCGATCGCCGAGACAGCCTCGGTCACCCGGACCGACCGCACCTCTTCGGTGAGGTCAACACCGTCAACCCCGATTCGCGGAACCTCGGGATCCAGGCCGACCTCTAGCGGCGCGTTCGGCGCCAGCGCAGCCACGGCTTGCCTGTCCGCGATGTCGACGCCTTCGGCGAGACACCACCACGTGAGCGCGCGGTACATCGCGCCGGTGTCCAGATAGGCCGCGCCCAACGCGCGGGCGACCGCGCGGCTGACCGAGGACTTCCCCGACCCCGAGGGGCCGTCGATGGCGATGACCAGCGGCGTACCCTCGCGTCGGTCGGCTGCGCCCATCAGTCGAGCACCCGCCAGCCCTTGGCCTCCAACGCCTGCTGCAGGTGCTCGGCGGCAGCCGGGACGACCATGATCTCCGCGAGCCCGAACGGCTGCCCGAGCCCGTGGTCGATCCGCAGGTCCTCGAGGTTGACCCCCGCCTCGCCGACGTCGGTGAGCAGCCGAGCGAGCGCGCCCGGCGTGTCCGGGACGAGGGCCGTCACCGGGAGGTATGCCGCCGGGCCAGCCCCGTGCTTGCCCGGAATTCGAGCGTGACCGACGTTCCCGTGGGTGATGGTCCGGTTGACGACCTCGAGGCTCCCGACGGCGTCATCCGGATCGGCGAGAGCGGCCAGGGCGGCGAGCAACTCTCCGAGGTCGGCGTGCACGCGGCCGAGGACCTCCCGGATCGATCCGGCATTGCCGGCGATGATCTGGGTCCACAGCCGCGGGTCACTCGCAGCGATCCTCGTGACGTCGCGGACCCCTTGTCCGGCCAGGCCGAGGGCCTGTTCATCGAGTGAACGCAACTGTGCCGCAACGAGACTCGCGGCAACTTGCGGCAGGTGCGAGATCGTGGCGACGGCCTCGTCGTGGCTCTGGGCATCCATGACGGTCACCGCCGAACCGACCGACCGAGCCAGGTCGGTCACCGTCGCGACGGCCGATGCGCCAGACTCGGGCGACGGGACGACGACCCAGGCCCGGCCCTCGAAGAGGTCGCCCCGCGCATGGCCCGCGCCCGAGCGCTCGCGCCCGGCCATCGGGTGCGAGCCGACATAACGGCTCAGATCGGCTCCTGCGGCGCGCGCCGCATCCAGCACCACGCCCTTGACCGACGCCACATCCGTGACAACGCTGCTCGTCCAGGTGGCCAGCGCGTCGATGACGACCTCCGCCGCAACATCTGGTGGTGCCGCAACAACAACCACGTCGGGAGCGTCGTCGTTCTCGGTCGCGAGCTCGCCGGCCCCCAGGTCCCGGGCCAGCCGTTCGGCGGTCGGCGACGGGTCGGCGAGGGACACGGCATACCCCTGCCGGGTGAGCGCGATCCCCAGGCTCGTGCCGATGAGCCCGGTGCCGCGGATGAGCACGCGCGTGGTCACGGCGGTCAGGCTACCCAGCCGCGCGGGCGGCCCGCTGGCGGCGTCCGCATCACAGACCCGCGGCGGCATAGAGCTTGCCGACCTCGTCACGGGTCAGCCGCCGGGTTTTGCCGACCTTGAGGTCGCCCAGGCGGATCGGGCCGACGTCGGTGCGCACGAGGCTTTCCACGGGGTGGCCGACCGCGGCGAGCAGGCGGCGGACGACGTGCTTGCGCCCCTCGTGGAGGACGACCTGCACCAGCGCCTTGCCGGGCGCCGAGTCGACGAGTTTGAACGAGTCGACCGCGACCGGCCCGTCGTCCAGCTCGATCCCGGCGCGCAGCCGCTTGCCGAGGTCGCGGGCGACGGGGCCCGGCACCTGGGCGAGATAGGTCTTGAGCACTCCGTATGCCGGGTGCTGCAGCCGGTGGGCGAGGTCACCGTCGTTGGTGAGCAGCAGCAACCCCTCGGTGTCGGCGTCTAGGCGCCCCACGTGGAAGAGGCGCTCCTGCCGGGCGCCGAGAAAGTCGGAGATCGACGGGCGTCCCAGCTCGTCGCTCATCGTCGAGACCACACCCAGTGGCTTGTTGAAGGCCAGGTAAACCCGTGACTCGTCCAGCTGGACCCGCTCTCCGTCGACGTGGACGGTCTGGCGGACGGGGTCGATCCGGACGCCGAGCTCGGTGACCACGTGGCCGTCGACCTCGACCCGGCCGGCGGTGATGAGGTTCTCGCAGGCCCGCCGGGAACCGATCCCAGCGGCGGCCAGGAGCTTCTGCAAGCGCACGCCGTCCGGGTCATGGACGTCGACGGGGATCGCCGGGCCCGCGGACTTGGGACGGGAGGGCAACGCCGTCGGCTGGCTGGGCTTGGTCGATCCCGCGAACCGCGGGCTCTTCGCGCTGCCAGAGCCCGGCTTGCGCGGTCCGCGCGGCGGCATACCGGATGCCGAGCCGCCTCCCCGCGACGGTGAGCCGCTACGGCCACGGCCGCCTGATTGTCCGGCGCTCATCCGCGTCCCGCTTCCGCAATCTCGTCCAACAGGTCCACATCGGGCAGGTAGGGCGCCAACGGGGGCAGATCATCGAGGCTGTCCAGGCCCAGGCGTTGCAGGAAGTAGGGCGTCGTGCCATAAAGGATCGCGCCGCCCTCCCCCTCGCCGCGCTCCTCGATCAGGCCGCGGGACAACAGGGTTCGCACGACACCGTCGACGTTGACGCCGCGGACCGCGCCGATCCGTGAGCGCGACACCGGCTGCTTGTAGGCGATGACCGCGAGCGTCTCCAGCGACGCCTGGGTCAGCCTCGCCTGCTGCCCGTCGAGCAGGAACTTCTCCACGACCGGGGCATAGTCCGACCGGCTGTAGACCCGCCACCCGCCGCCGAACGGCCGCAGCGTGAAGCCGCGGTTCGCGGCGGCATACTCGGCTTCCAGCGCCTCCAGGTGGGCGCGGACGTCCGCAACGGGCAGCTCGATCGCCGTGGCGAGGGCGACCTCGCTGACCGGTTCGTCGACGACCATGAGGACGGCCTCGATCGCCGAGCGTGCCCCGCCGGGGAACGCCTCGACGTCGAAGGCCACCTGTCCGGGCGCCTCGGCCTCGTCCACCAGGTCGGTCACCTCTGGCGCGTCGGGCGCGTCGTCGGCCACCGCGGCCTCCGCGTCGGGCCGCACGTCCTCACTCATCGGGTGCTCCTTGCTTCGGTATGCCGTGCGCCTCACCGACGTCCGGGACCGCCCTCTGGCCCTGGCCGACCTTCGCGGGCTCATCGCCCTCATCGCCCTGGTCGAACTCGTCGTCCACGGTGATCTCACCCTCATCGGTCCCGGTCCAGCGGACCGCGAGGTCAGCGAGCGGCTCGGCCTGGTCGAAGGTGATCGCACCCTCCTTGTAGAGCTCGAGCAGCGCGAGGAACCGGGCGACGATGACCAGCGTGGAGTCGGCGTCGGCCACCAGCGCCCGGAACGAGCAGGTCCGGTCCGCGCGCAACTTCGTCACGAGGATGGCCGCTTGATCGCGGACGCTGACGTGCTGGGTGTGCAGGTGCTCCAAACCGACTGTCGGCGGCGCCTTGGGGATCATCGCTCGGGCGGCGATCATCGCCAACTGCTCGGGGGTGATCCCCATGACGAGCTCGGGCAGCAGCGCCGCGAACCGCGGCTCCAGCCCGGCCTGGCGCGGGGTCAGCCGCCCGGCGGTGACCATCCGGTCGGCGAAGGTCGCGGCGATGTCCTTGAACGCCCGATACTGCAGCAGCCGCGCGAACAGCAGGTCCCTGGCTTCGATGAGCGCCAGGTCTTCGTCGTCGTCCGGGTCGGCCTGGGGCAGCAGCCGGGCGGCCTTGAGATCCAAGAGCGTCGCGGCGACGAGCAGGAACTCCGAGGCCTGCGACAGGTCCCACTCCTGGTCGGCCTCGCGGAGGGTCCGGATGTGCTCGATGAACTCGTCGGTGACCTTGGCCAACGCGATCTCGGTGATGTCGAGTTTGTGCTTGGCGATCAACCCGAGCAGCAGGTCGAAGGGACCCTCGAACACGTCGAGGTGCACCTCGAAGGGGGTCGCCGCCGAGCGCCTCGTGATCACCCCGCCAGGTGTGGCGGGGGCCTCGGGCAGCAGGGCCTCGGTCACGGGTGGTCTCGGGTCGCTCGGGCGGGGGGGCGGCTCAGGCTGCGCCGCCGCGGGCGATGAGCTCGCGGGCCAGCTGCCGGTATGCCGCGGCCGCACCGTGCGCGGAGGCGTAAGAGGTGATCGGCTCGGCGGCGAGAGTGGCGTCGGGGAACTTCACCGTGCGGCTGATGACGGTGTGGAACACCCGGTCACCGAAGTGGTCCACGACCGATCGGACGACCTCTCGGCTGTGCAGGGTCCGCCCGTCGTACATCGTCGCGAGGATGCCGTCGACCTGCAGGCCGGGGTTGAGTCGGTCAGTGATCTTCTCGATGGTCTCTACCAGCAGGGCTACCCCGCGCATGGCGAAGAACTCGCACTCCAGCGGGATGAGCACCCCGTGGGCCGCGGTGAGCGCGTTGACGGTCAACAGGCCCAGCGAGGGCTGGCAGTCGATGATGACGACGTCATAGTCGTCGAGGATGGGCCGCAACGCCCGGGCGAGGATCTGCTCTCGCGCCACCTCGCCGACCAGCTGAACCTCCGCGGCCGACAGGTCGATGTTGGCCGGGATGAGGTCGAGGTTCTCGGTCCGGGTGCTCTGGATGACCTCACGGATGTTGTGTCCCCGCTCGGTGAGCAGGTTGTAGATCGTCACATCCAGGTCGTTGGGACGGATCCCCAGGCCGACGGACAACGCCCCTTGGGGGTCGAAGTCGACCAAGAGCACCTTCCGGCCGAGCTCGGCGAGGGCCGCACCCAGGTTGATCGTCGTGGTGGTCTTGCCGACCCCGCCCTTCTGGTTGCACATGGCGATGACCCGGGCCGGCCCGTGGCTAGCCAACGGCGCCGGGACCGGGAAGGAGGGCATCGGACGTCCGGTCGGTCCTACTCCACCGACTCCTGCATCCTCGGTGCCTGGCAGTGGCGTGTCCTTGGCATCGCGGACGTCGGGGGCCTCGTTGATGGACCCGCCGGGAAGGTTGCGGTCGATGCTCACAGCTGCGCCTCTCCCCGTCGTTCGTGCGGTCGGTCAGCCTCTCGCTGATCGGAGCGACCCTATCAGCGGGCCCGGGGGTGGGACTCGGCATAGACCTCGCGCAACCTCGCCACGGTGACCATCGTGTAGATCTGTGTGGTCGTCACCGAGGCGTGTCCCAGCAGCTCCTGGACCACCCGGACGTCGGCTCCGCCCTCGAGCAGGTGCGTCGCAAACGAGTGCCGCAGGGTGTGCGGCGACAGGTGTCCCCCCAACCCTGCCCGCTCCCCCGCCGCAGCCAGCGCGGCCCAGGCGGTCTGCCGGCTCAGCCGGGCACCGCGCGCCCCCAGGAAGACCGCGGGGGTCCCCTTGCCCCTCCCCGCCAGCGCTGGTCGCCCGCGGACGAGGTATGCCGTCACCGCCTCTCGGGCATAGCGGCCCAGCGGGACGATCCGCTCCTTGGACCCCTTGCCGAACAGCCGGACGGTGCCCTCATCGAGGTCCAGGTCGTCGATGTCCAGCCCGATCGCCTCCGAGATCCGCGCCCCCGCCCCATAGAGCACCTCGAACAGGGCCCGATCCCGCAGCGAGAGCGCCGTGTCCCCCACCGACGCCGCAGCCAGCAACCGCCCCACCTCGGTCACCCCGATCGCCTTGGGCAACCGCAACGGCGTCTTCGGCGGCCGCACGCCCTCAGCCGGGTCGGTAGAGGTCTTCCCTTCGAGGGCGAGGAAGCGATGCAGCCCCCGGACCGCGACGAGGGTCCGGGCCGCGGACGGCGCGGAGAGCGGCATACGTCCGGGGGAGCCCGAACGCACCTGCGCGAGGAAGCCTGCGACGTGCGCCTCGGTGACCTCCCCAGGCCCCCGCACCCCTGCGCGAGCGAGGTAGTCCAGGTAGCGGTCCAGGTCTCGGGTGTAGGAGACCAAGGTGTTGCGGGCAACGCCCCGCTCGACGTCGAGATGGTCCAGCCACCCGCGCACGGCCCGCGCCAACTCCCGCGGCACCGGCACGACCGCGGGTGCCGCCGATTCGTCGGCGGGTGTCGGCTGGGTGGCGTCCGTGGACATGGAGGGACCGCTCACACCGCCAGGCGCTGACCCAGGCGCCCGTCCCCACTGACGGTCACGAGCAACTGCTCGGTGGCTCGCGTGGCGGCGACATAGAAGAGCCGCGCCGCATCCTTGTCGTCTTCGTTGGGCGCGGGTAACCGGCCAAGTCCGGGGATAGCAACGAGCGGGAACTCCAGTCCTTTGCTCACCCGCATGGTGAGGATCTTGACCGTGTCGGCCTCCGGACGGAAGTCGCCGGGTCGACGACGCACCGTGTGTGGCACCCGCAAGCGCCGCAGGGCGCCCGCGCAGGCGTCCATCACCGCGGTGTCGTGGCAGAGCACCGCCATGTCCGACCACGCGCGTCCGTCCCGGGCCGCTGCGGCTAGGGCCTGCGCGACGTATGCCGCCTCCGCACCGAGCGTGGGCAGGCGGCGGATCTCGGGTTCCTCGCCGTCGCGTCCGCAACTGATCGGGCCGAGCAGCGGCGCGCCGTCCTCGTCGCTGTCGTGCGGGGCGAGGATCTCGGCCGCGACCCGCTGGGCCAGGCGCAGGATCTGGGTGGTGTTGCGGTAGTTGACCCGCAGGATCGTCGTGCGGCCGGACGCCTGGATGCCGACGCTCTTGAAGCTGAACCCGCGTGCTTTGCTGCGCTCGTAGATGTTCTGGGCATCGTCGTAGAGCACCAGGAGGTTGTTGGTCTCCGGGTCGACCATCTGTGCGACTAAGCGCAGCCATTCGGCCAGAAAGTCGTGCCCCTCGTCGATGAGCACCGCGGAGTATTGGGCCCGCGGGACCTGGCCACGGTCGACGGCCGTGATGAGGTGGTCGACCAACTCGTCGAAGAAGTTCGGGCCGTCCGGGGGGAGCGGCTGGTGGAAGGCCACGAGTTGTTGGCGGACCCAGCGGTGGAAGTGCCGGACGTGGACCCGGTCGGAGAGGCCCTTCGCAGCGAAGGTTGCCGACAGCGCGGCACCCAGGGGCTCGTTGAAACACACCACGAGCACCGGTTTCGCTCCGGGGGCAGCAACCTTCGCGAGGTATTCCGCGCGGTAGCCGAGGATCATCGTCTTGCCCGACCCGGCGACGCCGTGGACGACTCGGTGTCCACTGCCAAGGCTGCGGGCCAACTGCTCCTGCTGCAGGTCCATGACCTTCATGACGTCGGGGAGCTGGATGCTCTCAACAGTGCCGTCGACCCTCACGCCCTCGTGCGTCGGGCGTCCGTCAGCCTCGGGCACCTCGAACAAGGCCGCCTCAGGAGGGTTGACCCGAACGTCGGGGAACATGATCCATCGCACCCGATCCAACTGCGGCAGAGTGAGTTTCGCGGCGAAGCGCTGCGGGAACATCCGCCACAAGCGCTCCTGGAAAACCTCAGGATCGACCGACTCGGTCATCTCGTCGGAGCAGATCACGGCATGACCGTCGATGACCTCCGCCAACCCGGACCTCTCGAACTCGGCGCGGGTGATCTTCGTGAACACCACGCCATACCCCCAGGGGAAGGCGAGCTTGCCCTCATGAGCTCCCGAGCCGTGCACGAGCTGTGGATCGCGCTCCAAGGCACGGACCACGTCGTGCGCCCCATGCCGGGCCTGCAGGACCGGGTTGATGACCCGCTTGTGTCGTCCCGCGGGCGCGATGTCCCACATCTCGCGGGTGACCCGTTGGACGATGCCCAGGGACCAGTCCTTCGTCTCAAGGATGAGCACCCCTCGACTTGGGTGCAGCACCACGAAATCCGGATGTGTGCGCATCGGTCCGATGGGCACGTCGAACCACACCAGATAGTCGTCATCGAGCTTCTGCCCGAGCCGCTCGGCCAGTCGTCGTTCACCGGGTGTCATCCGTGGGGCAGCGCTGCTCAACGCCGTGATCAACGTGCCCATGGCTGGCAGGCTAACGCGCTCGCCTTCAGTCGCAACCTGAACCACCGCAAAGACGTAGCGTGACCCCCGTCGCCGTTTGCGGACCCTTTCCGAGGAGACCGATGAAGCTGTATGCCGATCTGCCCGCACGACGGATCACCCAAGTGCTCTCCGACCTGTTCACGGTCGGCTGGGTCCTGGCCTGCACGTATGCCGGTCGCCTCGTCCACGACACGACCGCCACCCTGCGCCGACCCGCCGACGGTCTGAGCACAGCCGGGACCCAGCTTGAGGCCGGGATGACCTCGGCCGGAGACCAGGTCGGGAAAGTCCCGCTCGTCGGCGACTCCCTGCAGGGGCCATTTCGCGAGGCGGCCCGCACCGGAGTGGCACTCACCCAGGCCGGCACCGACCTCGGCAGCGCCGTCGACCGGCTCGCCCTGGTCTTTGGCGTGTCGGTCGCGCTCATCCCGATCGTCGTCTGGCTCCTCGTGTGGCTTCCCGTGCGGGTCCGCTTCGTCCGCCGGGCTAGCGCGGCGCAGCGGTTCGTCGACGGCCCGGCCGACCTGGACCTGTTTGCCCTGCGCGCCCTCGCTGGCCAGCCGATGCACCGGCTGGCCAGGATCCACGACGACCCAGCCGGCGCCTGGCGGGCCCGCGACCCGCGGGTGATCCGCGAGTTGGCCGTGCTCGAGTTGCGCGACAGCGGCCTGCGCCCACCGCCCACGGCGTGATCCGTTCCCGAAGGTCTCTAGCCGCTGCGCTCAGATGGTGACGGTGAAGCCGAGGTCGACGTCACTGGCGGCCTGGCCACCGCGAATCCCCCAGTTCTCCAAGGGGCTTTCACGCAGCAGGACGGAGACGTCCAGAGGGTCAATTCCGAGTGTGGCCAGACGAGTGATGATCTCGCGGTAGAGCGTGCGCTTGGCGTTGATGCTGCGGCCCACGAAGCAGTCGATCGTGATGCGGGTGTAGTTGTCGGCGACCTGGTCACCGGTGCCCCGGACCATGCGGCTCGGGTCATGAGTGACCAGCCGATGGTGTCGGTCGCCCCGCGGGATCGCGAACGCAGCGACCAGACTCTCATGGACGGCAGCGATGAGGGCGTCGTCCTCCTCCGCGGAGGTGGGGCGGCGGATCTCGATGAGGCCTACAGGCATGCCGGGCTCCTTCTTGAGGGATGACACATGACGAGGTGCCCCACGGTGTCCTTCAAGCATCGGTCATGTCCAGCGATCATTTGTTGATCCGAATGATTAGCGTTACTTCATGATCGATCTCGTGGCCCTTCGTTCACTCTGCTCCGTCGCGAAGCATGGAACGCTGGCGCGCGCAGCGTCCGAGCTTTCCTTCACCCCCTCCGGAGTCTCGCAACAGATCGGTCGGCTTGAGGCGCAGCTCGGAACCCGGTTGCTGTCTCCGGCCGGGCGTGGTGTGGTGCTGACCCCTGCCGCGCGGTACCTCGTCGATGAGGCCCCGACGGTCTTCGCCGCACTCGAACGCTGCACGGCGGGGGTTCGGGCCTTGGATTCGCGCGAGCCCGCCGGTGTCGTTCGCATTGCCGCCTTCTCGACGGCCATCCGTGGTCTCGTCGCCCCCGCCCTGCCCTCGCTGCTGCAGAGATACGTCGGGCTGTCCGTCAAGGTCACCGAGCTTGACCCGGGACCGGCGAGCCGCGCGGTCGAACTGGGTGAGGCCGATTTGGCACTGATCCATGACGCCGACGGCATCATGCCGCCGTTCCCCTCAGGGGTCGCGACTCGGACAGTGACGATCGACAGAGGCGATCTCGTCGTGCGACAGGACCACCCGCTGGCATCCCACCACGGGCCGCTCACCCGCAAAGCCCTGGCCGGGCTCCGCTGGGCCTGCAGTCCGGTGGGAACGGTGTGTCACCTGTGGTTTCAGCGGGCCGTCGCCGGGGTCGACGATCACCCCGAGATCACCCACTCCAGTGATGACTTCTCCACCCAACTCGCTCTTGTGGACGCCGACAATGTTGTCGCCCTCATCCCCCGGTTGGCCAGGCCGACCTTGCCCGATTCCGTGGTAGCCGTGCCTCTCGCAGACCCACCGCGCCGCACCGTCGTGGCAATGTGGCGTGACGCCTGGGGCGATGACCCCGCCTTGACGGCCACATTGGCGGCTTTGGGGATGTCGGACTGACTCCCGGGGACCACCGGCTGGGAAGCCAGGCGGCTCAGTCGGCGCGCAGGACGCTCGGCCGCAGGTCCTGCGCCGGCGGCGACCAATCGGCGGCGCCCGCGGGCACCTGTTCGCCCGAGCGGATGTCCTTGACCGAGTCGCCGTCGGCAGCCGGCCCACCCGGGAACCAGACGTAGGGGATGCCGCGGCGCGCGGCATACCGGATCTGTTTGCCGAACTTCTCGGGTCGGGGGGCGACCTCACACGGTATGCCGCGCGCCCGCAGTGCCGACGCGACCGCCAGGGACCGGGCCCGAGACTCCTCATCGGTCAGGGCCACCAGGACGCAGGCGGGAGTGGACCGGGAGGCCGACACCAGCCCTTGCCGGAAGAGCAACCCGAGCAGCCGGGACACCCCGATCGAGATCCCGACGCCGGGATAGGTCGTCGTCCCGTCCGTCGCCAAGGAGTCATAGCGACCGCCGCCCGCCACCGCACCCCAGGATTCGAAGCCGACGAGGCGCACCTCGTAGACCGTCCCGGTGTAGTAGTCCAGGCCACGGGCCAACTTGAGGTCTGCGACGACCCGGCCGGGCGCGTGGGTGCGCCCCGCGTCGACCACCGCGGCCAGACCGGCCAGGCCCTCCTCGATGAGCGGGTCGCTCACCCCGAGCGCGCGGACGGCATCGACGAACGACAGATCCTCGGTGCGGATCGACGCCAACGCGAGGCACTGGTCAGCCTGCTCCGGCGTGCAGCCCGACTCGACGAGCATCGAGCGCACCGTCTCGGCCGGCACCTTGTCCAGCTTGTCGACGATCCGCAGGGTGCCGCCGATGTCGGCGATCCCCAGGCCCCGATAGAACCCCTGCGGGATCCGTCGGTCGTTGACCTGCACGACGTAGTCGCCGATCGGCAGCCGGTCGAAGACGTCGGTGAGGACCAGCGGCATCTCGATCTCGTACTGCGGGGACAGTTCCCCCACGTCGACGACGTCGATGTCGCACTGGGTGAACTCGCGGTAGCGCCCCTCCTGCGGCCGCTCCCCGCGCCACGACTTCTGCATCTGATAGCGCCGGAACGGGAAGGCCAGCTTGCCGGCGTTCTCCAGCACGTAGCGGGCGAACGGCACGGTGAGGTCGAAGTGCAGCCCCAGCGAGGGCTCGCGAGCGTCGGTCGCGTCGGCGGCCAACCGGCTGATGCCGTAGATCTCCTTGTCGGCATCGCCGCCCTTGCCGAGCAGCCGCTCGACGGGCTCGACGGCCCGGGTCTCGATCGAGGCGAACCCGTGCAGCTCGAACACCTCGCGGATGACGTCGAGGACGTGCTGTTCGGCGATCCGTTGCTCGGGGAGGAACTCGAGGAAGCCGCTGATCGGGGTGACCTTGCCGGTGCTCACCGGGGGATCATCCCAGATTGCGCAGGAAGGGGTTGCTGCGGCGCTCCCGGCCGATCGTCGTCAACGGCCCGTGCCCCGGAAGGACCAGACGGTCGTCGGGCATGGGCAGGATGCAGTCCCGCAGCGATCGGTTCATCGCCCGCTCGTCGCCACCGGGCAGGTCGGAGCGGCCGATCGACCCAGCGAACAGGACGTCACCGGACACCACGGTCGAGCCGACCTCGACGTTGATGCCCTCGGGCACGTCGGCCAGGGTGAACATCACCGACCCCTCGGTGTGGCCGGGCGCGTGGACGATCCCGAAATCCAGCCCGGCGATGGTCACCGTATCGCCGTCGCGCAGCTCCCGGATGTCGTCGGGCTCGGTCCAGGTCGCCTTGGCCCCGAACTGCGCCTCCATCATGGCGATCATCCCGCGGTCCAGGTCCGCGAGCGGGTCCCGCAAGCGGTAGCGGTCGTCTCCGTGGATGTATGCCGCGGAGCCGCCTCCGCGGCATACGGGCGTCACCGAGTAGACGTGGTCGAGGTGACCGTGGGTGAGCAGGACCGCCGCCGGACGCAGCCGCAACTCACGGAACACGTCGGCGAGCGTGTCGGTCACCCCGATGCCGGGGTCGACGACCACGCATTCCTGGCCCTCGCCGGTCGCCAGGACGAAGCAGTTGGTGTCGAACGCCGCCGCGGGGAAGCCGATCATCAGCACGCCCGTGAGCCTAACGGGGTGCAGAGTCCCGTCGGGTGCTTCGCCATGACCCCCACCCCCGGGTATGCCGCTGTCCCCTCGGGCCACGGGAGCCGCCATGTCCGTTGCCGGCGGAGCCGGCACACCGGTCGACAACCGTCACGGACTCGTGACCCGGGGTGGTCTGCGCACCCTGCCTCCTTGCCTAGACTGGACGATCGTCGGCAGTCGTCGCGCCAGGAAGGCGCATGGAGGAGGTCCGGACCGTGCGGGACAAACAACCAGTGCTCGCTGTCATCGGCGTGCTCGTCGCCGTACTCGCATTTGTCTGGATCGCCAACGTCGTCACAGCCCCCAAACCGGCCCAGACGTCCGCCAGCGAATCCACGGCAACCTCCGACGCCTCCAGCAGCGCGACGTCGTCGGCCACGTCCAGCGCGACTGTCTCGCCGACCCCGACCCCCACACCCAAAGTTCTCGCTGGGTGCACGGAGGTCCCTGCGCCGCAGGCTGCCCCGAAGAAGGTGACATCGGCCCCGGACATCGAGGGAGCCCGCGGGAAGACCTTTGTCGCGACGGTCGTCACCAACTGCGGACCGATCACGATCGAGCTTGACGGTGCCAAGGCGCCAGCCACGGTGTCGTCATTCGTGCTGCTGGGCAACTCGGGCTATTGGGCGCCCAGCCCGTGTCACCGGTTGACTGGCGACGACCAGGGCCTGTGGGTGCTGCAGTGCGGCGACCCGACGGGCACCGGCGCCGGGGCCGGGCCCGGCTACCACTACGGCATCGAGAACGCACCGGCCGACGGGAAGTATCCAGCGGGCACGGTCGCGATGGCGCGGACGAGCGACCCGAACAGCAATGGCGACCAGTTCTTCATCGTCTACAAGGACACCACGCTGCCGGTCGACGGTGGAGGCTACTCAATCTTCGGCAAGGTCACGGCCGGGATGGATCTCATCAACCGAATCGCAGCTGCCGGGGTGAGCCCGAGCGATGGCATGTCGCCGATGGCGCCGATCAGCATCCTGTCGATGTCCGTGACGGCGAAGGGCTGATCATGACCGAGCCACACATTCCCGAACCCGACGCCACCGAGGCCCAAACACTCGAAGGCCAGCTGGTGACCGAGCCGGACGCCACGGAGGCTGACGCACCCGAAGCCCAGCTGGTGACCGAGGGTCCAGTGACCGAAGCTGAGGTGACCGGAGCTCCCCATGGGGGCTCCACCGAGGAGGGCCGCGCCGCGGTTGACCCAGACGGCTCTGCCGATGGACCCGAGGAGGCACAGCCGACGCCGGAGGTGCCCACGACCGCTCCCGTGCCGTCTCCGGCCCTGTTCGCCCGCAGCGCCGGAGCACCCGCCACGTCTGCGTTCGGACGGGTCGGCACCGACGGCATCGTCTACGTCGTCACCCCGGACGGCGATCGTGAGGTCGGCTCATACCCCGGAGTCTCGAATGCGGAGGCGCTGGCGTACTTCGGGCGCAAGTACGACGAATTGGCAGCGAGCCTGCAGCTTCTCCACCAACGGGTCACACACACCGAAATGGCCGCAAAGGAAGCCAGCGAAGCGGTGGCCAAACTGCGCTCCCAGGTGGCAGAGGCCCGCGTTGTCGGCGATCTCGCCGCGCTCGACCAACACCTCAACGACATCGATGCGGCCATCGCCACCCGCCGCGAGGCCGATGCAGCCGCTCGCGCTGCCGCGAAGGCCTCCGCGACCACTCATCGGCAGGAGTTGGTGGCTGAAGCCGAACAGATCAGCGGCCAACCAGAACACAAGATCCAGTGGAAGGCCAGCGGGGCCCGGATGCGGGAGTTGCTGGAGGACTGGAAGGCTCAGCAGCGCACCGGCCCTCGTCTGGACAAAGACGTCGAGGCCGCCCTGTGGCATCGGTTCTCCACCGCTCGCAACTCTTTCGACAAGGCCCGGCGGACCCACTTCGCCGCGCTCGACAGCGCACACGACGCGGCCAAAACCGCTAAGGAACGACTTGTCGCCGAGGCCGAGCGCCTGGCCCCCAGCCGTGACTGGATGGCCACGGCCGGAGCGTTCAAACGCCTCATGGATGAGTGGCGGCTTGCGGGCCGGGCTGGCCGGGCAGACGACGACGCACTGTGGCAACGCTTCAAGGCGGCCCAGGACAGCTTCTTCAGCGCCAAGGACGCAGTCGTCCAGGCCGAAGAAGACTCCTTCCGCGCCAACCTAGCGGTCAAAGAGGCGCTCTTGGCTGACGCCGAGGCGATCCTGCCCGTCACCGATCTCGAGAAAGCCAAGGCCGCCCTGCGGATCATCCAAGACAAGTGGGATAAGGCGGGCAAGGTCCCACGCGCCGACCTGGACCGAACCGAACAAGCGATGCGCCGGGTTGAGCAAGCCGTGCGTGACGCCGAAGACCGCCGCTGGGGATCCTCTAACCCAGAAGCCGCAGCCCGCGCCAGTAGCCTGGTGGAGCAGCTAGAGAAGGCCGTCGCCTCGCTGGAGAAGGACCTTGCTGCAGCGACAGCCTCGGGCCAGGCCAAGAAGGTGGCCGACGCACAAGCTGCCCTGGACGTCCGCCGGCAATGGCTGGACCAGGCGCGGGCCGGCTTGGCCGAGTTTGGCGGCCGCTGAGCGGCATACCCTCGGTGGGGGCCGTTCAGCGTCGGTCAGTCGCGTTTGGTCCCGGTGATTCGGTAGACATCGAAGACCCCTTCGACCTTGAGGATCGCCGCGATGACGTGATCGAGGTGCCCTGGATCGCCCATCTCGAAGGTGAACCGGGAGGTCGCCACGCGGTTGCGGGTCGTCTGAACCGACGCCGCGAGGATGTTGACATGGTGGTCGGAGATGGCCCGGGTAATGTCCGAGAGCAGCCGGTTGCGATCCAGTGCCTCCACCTGGAGTTGCACGAGGAAGACACTCGCCGCTGACGGATCCCAGGCCACGGCGATCAACCGATCCGGCTCTGCTCGCAGCGCCTCGGCATTCGTGCAATCCTCACGGTGCACCGAAACCCCGTTGCCACGGGTGATGAAGCCGAGGATCTGGTCACCCGGCACCGGTGTGCAGCACCTGGCGACCTTCACCCAGACATCGTCAGCGCCGACGACAACAACACCGGGGTCACCACTGCGGACGCGGCTTCGGGCTCGAGACGGAATGGTCGCTTCGGCCAGGTCCTCTTCGGTGGCCTCATGGCCGCCGAGCGCGGCAACGAGTCGGGAAACGACATGCTGGGCTGAGACGTTGCCGTCCCCGACGGCCGCAAAGAGGCTGTCGATGTCGGCATATCGCAGATCTCCGGCCACTGCGGTGAGGCTCTCGGCTGACATCAACCGGTGCAGTGGATGACCCTGTTTGCGCAGGTACTTGGCGATCGCGTCCTTGCCCTGCTCGATGGCCTCTTCACGCCGTTCCTTGGTGAACCACTGCCGGATCTTGTTCCGGGCCCGCGGGCTCTTGACGAACGAGAGCCAGTCCCGCGAAGGCCCGGCTCCGTCGGCCTTGGAGGTGAGGATCTCGACGGAGTCGCCGTTCTCCAACACCGAGTCCAGGGGCGCCAGGCGGCCGTTGACGCGCCCGCCAATGCAGTGGTGCCCCACTTCGGTGTGCACGGCATACGCGAAGTCCACCGGAGTCGAGCCGGCCGGGAGCGAGACGACCGAGCCCTTCGGGGTGAAGACGAAGACTTCTCCGCCGCCCAGATCGAAGCGCAGCGAGTCGAGGAACTCGCCGGGGTCGCTGATCTCCCGTTGCCAGTCCAGCAGGCGCCGCAACCAAGCGGTCTCAGCCAGTGAGCCGGACTCCACTGGCGCACTGCGTCCCCCGCGCTTGTGGTCTTCCTTGTACTTGTAGTGTGCCGCGACGCCGTACTCGGCCCGCCGGTGCATCGTATGGGTGCGGATCTGGATCTCGACCGGCTTACCTTGCGGACCGATGACCGTCGTGTGCAGGGACTGGTACATGTTGAACTTGGGGATGGCGATGTAGTCCTTGAAGCGGCCCGGCACGGGATTCCACCGGGCGTGCAGCGAGCCGAGCGCGCCATAGCAGTCCCGGACAGTCTCGACGAGCACGCGCACCCCGACGAGATCGTAGATCTCCTCGAAGTCCCGACCCCGCAAAATCATCTTTTGGTAGACCGAGTAGTAGTGCTTGGGCCTGCCGGTCACCGTGGCCTTGATCCCCGCCGCTTTGAGATCCTCGGCCACCTCACCGCGGACCCGGGCGAGGAACTCTTCCCGAGCGGGAGCCCGAGCAGCCACCAGGCCGACGATCTCGTCATACATCTTGGGGTAAAGGGCCTGGAAGGCCAGGTCCTCCAATTCCCACTTGATCGTGTTCATCCCCAGTCGGTGGGCCAGTGGCGCGTAGATCTCCAGCGTCTCCTGCGCCTTGGTCTCGGCCGACTCTCGCGACACGTGCCGCCACGTTCGCGCGTTATGCAGCCGGTCGGCAAGTTTGATGACCAGCACCCGGATGTCCCTGGCCATCGCCACGACCATCTTGCGCACCGTCTCGGCCTTAGCCGCTTCGCCCCAGGTGACCTTGTCGAGTTTGGTTACGCCGTCGACAAGTTGGGCGATCTCGTCGCCGAAGTCGCGGCGCAGATCTTCTAGCCCGTATGCCGTATCCTCGACGGTGTCGTGCAGTAGCGCCGCCGCAAGAGTCGGGGGCGTCATGCCGAGGTCGGCCAGAATCTGGGTCACCGACAGCGGGTGGGTGATGTAGTCGTCGCCGCTCTTGCGGGTCTGTCCCTGGTGTTGCCGCTGGGCGACCTCGAAGGCTCGCTGCAGCAATGACACATCCGCTTTGGGATGGTGTTCGCGAAGGCTCTGCAGGATGGGTTCGAGGGCGATATTGACCGGCGCCTTGGGGGTGCCCAACCTGGCCAGCCGGTCCCGCAGGCGCGGTTGAGTGGCGCTCAGCGGCAAACCCGCGATCAGTCCAGGCGCGGCGCTCGGCGACGGCCCAGGGACCAAGACGGTCACCGGAGCCGGTTCGGGGCCTGCGACCTGCTCGGTCATGCCCGAAGTGTAGTCGGCTCCGCCAGGGCGTTCGGACCGCCGAGGTCAGTCGACGAGGAGGGAGAAGACCTCGCGCCCGGGTAGGGCATCGCGACCGCGCAGGAAGCCCAACTCCAGCACGACGTCGACGGCGACGACCTGCCCGCCGGCTCGTTCGACCAATTCGCACGTGGCTGCGGCCGTCCCACCCGTAGCCAGCACATCGTCCATAACGAGGACCCGTTGGCCGTCCATGAAGGCATCGACGTGGATCTCAAGAGTCGCCGTGCCGTATTCGAGGATGTAGGTGGCTTGGTAGGTCTCGCCCGGGAGTTTCCCGGCCTTACGGACCGGGACGAACCCCACTCCCATGGCGTATGCCGCGGCTGCTCCGAGAATGAACCCCCGGGCCTCGATTCCCACCACGGCGTCGACGCGACCGGCATACCGCTGCGCGACGTGATCGGCGACCGCCCGCAACGCATCCGCGTCCGCGAGCAGCGGGGTGAAGTCTTTAAACATCACCCCGGGCTGGGGGAAGTCAGGAATCTCGCGCAGGTGGTCCAGGACCAGTTGGCGCAACCGCGCGTCGCTCATTGTCAGCGGCGGGACCGAGGCGGACGCTTGGGCTGATGACGCGGGCCGGTGGCGGCCCACTTGTGGACCGGCCGACCGCTGGCATCCACGTCCGTAGCCGCCGCGTCCTGGATCACCGAGCCGCTATGGCGCGCGTCCGCCGGTGTGTCCAGCTGGGAGCCGGCGGCCCCCACCAGTGCGGTTTCGCGCGCGTGCATCTTGTCAGCGTATTTCGCCAGATCCACGATTGCCGGTTCGCCTCGACGAAGGTCGACCAACAGCGGTGTGGCGATGAAGATGGAGGAGTAAGCGCCGACTGCGATCCCCACGAACAACGCCAGCGACAGGTCTAGCAGTGTTCCCGGACCGAGTTTGGTGAAGCCCACCACCAAGATGGCGAAGATCGGCAGCAGGGCGACAACCGTCGTGTTGATCGAACGCACCAGGGTCTGATTCACTGCGAGGTTTGCGGCATCGGCATACGACTGGCGGCGGCTGCCCATCGCCTCGGCGGTGTTCTCCCGGACTTTGTCGAAGACGACGACCGTGTCGTAGAGCGAGTAGCCCAGAATCGTCAGGAAGCCAATCATCGACGATGGGGTGATCTCGAAGCCGAACAGGGCGTAGATCCCCACGGTGATGACGAGGTCGTGCAGGAGGGCGACCAAGCCGGAGACAGCCATCTTCCACGTCCGGAAGTAGACCGCCATCACGAGTGCGACCAGTAACAGGAAGACGACAAGCGCCTGGATGGCCTTCTCGCTCACCGACGCACCCCACGAGGGACCGATGAGAGAGGCTGACACCGACGTCGGCTCTAGCCCAAAACTCGTGGCAAGAGCCGCCTTGGCCGCCTCATTGTGGTCGCCTGCCGCCTCGCTCTGGACTCGGACGTTGTTACCGCCGATGACGGTGGACAACACATTGCCATCGATCCCGGCTTGAGCGATGGCGGCCTTTGCCTTCTCTTCATAACCGGAGGTGTCGGTTACGCCGGAGAGTCGGAACTCCGACCCGCCGCGGAACTCGATCCCAAAGTTCAACCCACGGGCCAGGATGCCAATGAGGGCCAGAATGATCAGAATTCCGGAGATGGCGTACCAACGCTTCTGCCGGCCGATGAAATCGATGGAGCGACGCCCGGTGTAGAGATCATTGCCGATCTGCGCGAAGTTGACCATTAGACCGTCGCCTCCTTGGCTCCCCCGGAACGGGCGGGTGTCGTGAATCGACCGGCACCGGCATACCTGGTCTTGGCACCCAACCGATCGGGATCCAAGCCGGACCACGGGTGCCCGCCCCCGAAGAACTTCGTATGCGCGAGTATGGACACGAGTGGGTGAGTGAAGAGGAACACAACTGCGAGGTCGATGAGGGTCATGACACCCAGGGTGAAAGCGAACCCGCGGACATTGGAGGCGGCCAGGAGGAAGAGCACGGCGGCCGCGAGCATGTTCACGGCATCGGCGGCCAGAATCGTTCGCTTCGCCCGCTTCCACCCAGAGTCGACCGCAGTCACCAGAGGTCGCCCTTCACGGACCTCGTCTCGGATCCGTTCGAAGTAGACGATGAACGAGTCTGCGGTCACACCGATCGAGACGATGACACCCGTGACGCCGGCCATGGTCAGGCGGAAATTGTGCGACCAACCGAGCACGGTAATGACACCGTAGGCCAGCACAGCGGCCACGATCAGCGAAGCAACCGTGACCATCCCGAGCAGACGGTATTGCAGGAGCGAATAGATCACGACCAGGAGCAGGCCGATAGCGCCGGCAAGCAAGCCGAGGGCGAGTTGTTCCTTGCCCAAGGTGGGGCTGATGTCGTCCTGAGTTTGCAGGGCGAATGACATCGGCAACGCGCCGAACTTCAGCTGTTGGGCCAAGGCCCGAGCCGACTCGATGGTGAAGCTGCCGGTGATCGACGCCTGGCCGTTGGCGATGACCGCGTTCGTCGACGGTGCCGAAATCACCTGCTTGTCCAGGACGATCGCAAAGCGGTTGCGCGTCTCATCACTCGCCTTGAGTGCGTAGAGCCGGGTCGTCACATCGGTGAACTTCTTCGCGCCGTCGCTGGTGAAGTTGAGGCGCACCTCAACCACGTTGGTTGGCTGGCCGTTGTTGCCGACTTGGTAGCCCGAGGTCGCGTCGGCGATGTCGGTGCCATCAAGCTCGACCGGCCCGAGGATGTACTTCTCGGTTCGGTTGGTAGCACAGGTGACCAGCGGCTTGGTCGGCTCGTCAACGAAATCGTTGACAGCTCCCGCTTTCGAACAATCCAAGGCGGCGAACTCCGCCTGCAACGCCGGGGTGGCCCACGACAGGTCCGATGCGTTCGGTGGTGCTGAGCTCGAGGTTGGCGTGGACGTTGAGGCAGCCGTTCCGGACGCAGACGAGGTCGTCGTCGGGGACGAGGTGTCAGCGACCAGAGCAGGGGGCACGACGGCGTTTCCGCTGGTGGCCGGAGTCGAGGCCGTCGGGGTGACAACGGCGGTCGTGGCCGGGGGGTCCATCGTGAAGACCGGCTTCGGGGTCGTCGCCGTTGGCTCGCTGGTCGCCGTTCCGGTGATGGTCGACGTGGCCGTCGTTGCGCTGGGCGGGATTCCGGCGCCGGTCAACAAGACCGCCCGGAAACGAAGCTGGGACGGCTTGCGGATCTGGTCGAGGGTCTTGGCGTCAGGCTGGCCAGGGATGGAAATAACGATGTTACGGCCGCTCTGCGTCGAGATCTCCGCTTCGGTCACGCCGTTGGAATCGACGCGCTGGGCGATGATGTCCCGGGCTTTCTCCAGCTGGCCGGCGCTGACCTGAGCGGTGGGATCGGCAAGCACGGGCTCGAGAATCATCTGAGTGCCGCCCTCAAGGTCCAGCCCGAGTTTCGGGCTCAGCTGGCCCGTCCCCCAGCGATTGACCGAAAGCAACAGCACGAACAATGCAGCGGTGAGTGCCGCCAGGGACCACAGGGTCCGTCGGGGACCCCGGGTGCGAGGGTTGAACGCCATGAACTGATCCTTCACTGGTCCTGGGTCGGGCCGTCAGGAGTGCCCGAGTCGGGCGCCGGTGTCTGGGTCACCTTGGCGTCGATCGCTCGACGGTCAAAGCGCACGACGACGCCAGGGGCGATCTCCAGGTGGACATCGGTGTCGGTCGTTGCATGAACGCGACCGAACAGGCCCGAACTGGTCCGCACGTCGTCCCCCACGCCGATCGAGGAATGCAGCTCCTGCAGAGCCCGCACACGCTTGCGCTGGCCGAGGAACACGTAGGCGATGAACGCCAAGGGAATCGCGAAGAAGAGCAGCGAGCTGAGGTCGTTGCTTGCCATGAGTCTGTCGTTACCTTGTCACCGTTGATGAGCCGACGCTGCCGAGTCGGCAGACCAGCGTCCCATTCTGGCCTATCCGAGCCCTCCTGGCGAACCAGCCGCGCCGAGGAGCGGCATACAGCTCAGTTGCCCAGCCGTCCGACATCCTCGGGGGGCAGCAGCGAAGCCTGGTATGCCGTCGCCGACACGGGAGGGGTCAGCCCGAGATGCTCCCACGCCAGCGGGGTCGCTGCGCGCCCTCGGGAGGTGCGCACGACCAAGCCTTCGCGAACCAGGAAAGGCTCGGCGACCGTCTCGACGGTGTCCGCTTCCTCCCCCACAGCCACCGCGAGATTGGCCACTCCCACGGGGCCGCCCCCGAACCGTCGGCACAACGCGTCGAGCACGGCTCGGTCGAGCCGGTCCAGCCCGCGCACGTCGACATCGAACAGCGCCAATGCCTGATGCGCCGCGTCGAGGTCGACGACGTCCTGGCCATGGATCTGGGCCCAATCGCGCACCCGGCGCAGGAGCCGGTTGGCGATACGTGGGGTTCCCCGGGACCGCTTGGCGATCTCCTCGATGCCCGGGTCGTCGGCCCGCACGTCAAGCAAACGCGCCGACCGCCGAAGGATCGTCACCAGGTCCACCGTCTCGTAGAAGTCCAGATGCCCCGTGAACCCGAACCGGTCGCGCAAGGGCGCCGGCAAGAGGCCCGAACGCGTCGTCGCGCCCACCACGGTGAACGGCGGCAACTCCAAGGGAATCGCCGTTGCGCCCGGGCCCTTGCCCACGACGATGTCGACCCGGAAGTCCTCCATCGCCAGGTAGAGCATCTCCTCGGCCGCCCGGGACATCCGATGGATCTCGTCGAGGAAGAGCACCTCACCCTCCGCGAGGGAGGACAGGATCGAGGCCAGATCCCCAGCGTGTTGGATGGCCGGCCCGGACGTGACCCGGAGTGGTTGCTCCAGCTCCGCAGCGATGATCATCGCCAGGGTCGTCTTGCCCAGCCCGGGCGGCCCGGAGAGCAGGACGTGGTCTGGCGGAGTGCCGCGGCGTCGAGCTGCCTCGAGCACCAGGCCCAGTTGATCGCGGACCCGGCTCTGGCCGGGGAACTCGGCCAGACGCCGAGGTCGCAGGGCCGCCTCGACCTGCCGCTCGCGCTCTTGCCCGGTGGGGTCGACGACCCGAGCGGTGGCGTCCCACGAACCGTCCTGCCAGGTCGGCCCGGCATCCGGGCCGTTGGCATCCGGGCCGTTGGCGTCAGGGCCTCCCGTCGCGCCATTGTGCCGTGCTTCGCTCACGGCTTGGCCAACCGTTGCAGGGCTGCCCGCAGCACCGTCGATACGTCGGGGCGTTCGCCGGCGTCGGGGGTCACGGCCTCGACGGCGTCCTCGGCCTGCTTGGTGCTCCATCCCAGGCCCACGAGCGCCTCCCGCACTTGCCGAGCCCAGCCCGAGGCGCCCGGCGAAGATTCCGCCGACCCTGGGACCCCAGCGGGCAGACCCATCTTGTCTCGCAATTCCAGGACCAGGCGTTCGGCGCCCTTACGCCCGATCCCGGGGACTTTCATCAGTGCGCTGAGATCTCCCGAGGAGACCGCGGCACGCACCCCGTCGGGTGAGTGGACCGCGAGCATGGCCAGGGCTAGCCGCGGCCCGACGCCCGTCACCGTTTGGACCGTCTCGAAGACCGAACGCCCGTCGGCGTTTGCGAAGCCGTAGAGGGTCAGCGAGTCCTCGCGCACCACTAACGAGGTCGCCAGGTTTGCCGGGCTGCCGATCCGCAGGGCAGATGCCGTGGCGGGCGTGACGTGGACGAGGATGCCGACCCCGCCGACCTCGACGACGACGCTGTCCAGCCCGACATGAGTCACCTGGCCGCGGACGGAGGCAATCATCTGAGGGTCCTTCCAACTCCAGTGGCGACTGCCGAGGCCTGTTGGGCCCGGACTGCCGCGGCGGCGTGTTCGATCCGGTTGGTCGCGGCTCCCCGCCACAAATGACAGATCGCCAAAGCGAGCGCGTCAGCGGCGTCGGCGGGCGTCGGTGCCACGGACAGCCGGAGGAGCCGGGTCACCATCGCGGTCACCTGGGTCTTGTCGGCCCGCCCGCTTCCCGTGACCGCTGCCTTCACTTCGGTCGGCGTGTGCAGATGCACCGGTATGCCGTGCCGCGCCGCGACGAGCATGGCCACCGCGGAAGCCTGGGCCGTCCCCATGACCGACAGGACGTTGACGTCAGCGAACACTCGCTCCACCGCGATGGCATCGGGACGGTGGCGGGAGACCAGACCGGTCAGGGCAAGGTCTAGAGCCAGGAGCCGATCAGGAGTCGGGGTGCGCGAGTCGCTGCGGATCACGGTAACGTCGACCATCGTCAAGCGCCGGCCGAGGTCGCCCTCGACCACGCCGACGCCGCAGCGGGTCAGGCCCGGGTCGACGCCCAGGACGCGCACGGCATACCTCCCTATGAGTGCGAACACGTGTTCGGGAGTCACGCTACCCGTCCGGCCGCCATGTCGGGGAACGCGACGCGCCGACGCACCAACGCGACGGAACCCGCAGGGCCGGCATACCCGAGGATGGTAGTCATGAGCGTCCCATCGTCACCGTCCCGCCAATGCGCCTCGTCCGGTTCCCCCTACGAGGCGACCATCGGGTTCAGCCGCGCCGTGCGCGACGGCGAGGTCGTGGCAGTATCGGGGACGGCCCCCGTGTGGCCGGACGGCCGCGTCGATCCCGATCCGGTCGTGCAGACCCGGCGCTGCTGGGAGATCGCCCTGGGCGCCCTGGCACAGCTCGGTGGGACCCCGGCGGATGTCGTGCGGACGCGGACCTATCTGGTCACGACGGACGCGGCCGATGCCGCGTCGCAGGTCCATGGCGAGATCTTCAGCGAGGTCCGGCCGGCGTCGACGATGGTGGTCGTGGCCGCGCTGCTGGACCCGCGGTGGCTCGTCGAGGTCGAGCTCGACGCCGTCATTGGCCACTGAGGTCGTTCAAGCCCTCGACGCCGTCATCCGCCGGTGAGGTCGTTCAGGTCGCCGCCGCGTCGCGGGCTCACTCCTCGTCGAGCTGGGCGAGCACCTCGTCGCTGACGTCACCGTTGGCCCAGACGTTCTGGACGTCGTCGGAGTCTTCGAGGGCATCGATGACCCGCATCATCTTGCGGGCACCATCGAGGTCCAGCGGCACCTCGACACTCGGGATGAACGTGGCTTCGGCGGAGTCGTAGTCGATCCCCGCAGCCTGCAACGCCTTGCGGACCTCGACGAAGTCGCTGGCCTCCGAGACGATCTCGAAGGCCTCTCCCAGGTCGTTGATCTCTTCGGCACCGGCCTCGAGGACGACATCGAGCAGCGCGTCTTCGGTGTGGGCGCCCTTGGGGACGATGACGACGCCTTTGCGGGTGAACATATAGGCCACCGACCCAGGGTCGGCGAGGTTGCCGCCGTTGCGGGTGAGGGCGGTGCGCACCTCGGCCGCAGCGCGATTGCGGTTGTCGGTGAGGCACTGGATGTAGAGAGCGACCCCGTTGGGCGCGTAGCCCTCGTAGATGATCTCCTTGTAGTCCGCTCCCCCAGCCTCGGCTCCCGAGCCGCGCTTGACCGCCCGGTCGATGTTGTCGTTGGGAACCGAAGACTTCTTCGCCTTGTAGATGGCGTCCCACAGGGTGGGGTTGCCCAGGGGGTCACCGCCACCGGTGCGGGCCGCGACCTCGATGTTCTTGATGAGCTTGGCGAAGAGCTTACCCCGCTTGGCGTCGATCGCGGCCTTCTTGTGCTTGGTGGTCGCCCACTTGGAGTGACCGCTCATAACCCCGTCCTTGGATTCGCGTGCATCGGAACCTTCCGATCTTATCCGTCGGGAGCCGCCGCCCTGTGCTGACGGAGGGAGCCGCCCCCGGTGTGTGGTCCAACGCGGCTGCTGGACCGCGATCAACCGCACGAACTTCGGCCCACGTATGCCGTGCGCCAACCTGGGCGCCGCGACGCCCGAACGCCAGCTCAGCCGTGATCGCGCACCATCTCGACGAATTGGGCATGAACTCGCACGTCGCCGGTGACTTCGGGGTGGAACGAGGTCGCCAATAGCCCGCCCTGTCGGACGGCGACGATCCGTCGGGCAGCGCGTCCGTCCTCGACCCGGGCTAGCACCTCGACGGACTCCCCCACCTGCTCCACCCAGGGTGCGCGGATGAAGACGGCGCGCACGGGAGCCGGCCAGGCGGCATACCGGACGTCTTGCTCGAAGGAGTCCACCTGACGGCCGAAGGCGTTGCGGCGCACCGTCATGTCGATGCCGCCCAAGGTCTGCTGGTCGGCAGTCGCGTCGGTCACCCGATCGGCGAGCAGGATCATCCCCGCGCACGAGCCATAGGCGGGCAGCCCCGCGCGCAGCCGGTCTCGCAGCGGCTCGAACAGCTCGAAGGCGCGCAGGAGTTTGTCGATGACCGTGGACTCCCCGCCAGGTAAGACGATGCCCTGTATGCCGGCCAACTCCCCCCCACGCTTGACCGGAACGGCCGTGGCTCCAACAGTCTCCAGGGCACGGACGTGCTCACGCACATCGCCTTGCAGCGCGAGAACACCGATCGTCGGTCCAGAAGCCACGAGCGAGCAGCCTAGACGCTCCTGGTCGCGGCACGCTGGTCGGCCACTCGGCTACCAGGAGCTGGCCGCTAGCGCCGGTCGTCCGTCTGATACACCTGTGAGCATGCGCGGAGGAGCTGTGACTGTGGGCCTGGTCCTGCTGTCGGTGACCGTCGCGGGCTGCACGCAGGCGCCAGCGCCGACAACAGTGGTGGTGGTGACGGTGCCGCCTCCCGAACAGACATCGCAAACCACGGCGCCTGCAGTCATCACCACCCCCGCCGCACCGGAACGGACAACTGCCGGCGCACCGACCAGCACCACCGCGAGCCACGCCATGCCTCTGCCGCGCATTGTCGTGGCGGGTGGAGAGGGCCGTTCCGCTCCTAGGTCCTTGCAGAAGACCGCCGACGACATCGCGGACGGCAACATCGAGGCGATCGTCACCAAGTGTTGGACCCGGGCACCCGAACGGATCCGCGATGCCCTGACGCACGCCGGGCGGCAGGATCTGCTGGCCGCCTTGACCACCCCGATGCGAGGATCGCAGGGTGGGTGGTACTGGGAGTCAGCGAGTACGACGGTCCTCGTCTCGTGGAGTGAGGCGGAGTCGCCCTATGCGTGCCCGGACTTCGGTCCATCCACAGTCACCGACGTCGATGCCGCCCTCGTGTTGCGGCGGTTGGACGCCCGACACCTCGGCACCCCGATCCGGGCGAGCGACCTCGAGGGCAACTACCCGCTCGTGTGCGAGTTCCGCAACTTCCTGGCCCCCGACGGAGGCACCGCTGACAGCGAAGCCGAGATCGACCCCGCGCTCTGGCCAGCGATCCACAGGCTGGGCTCAGCGCGGTTGGTCGCTCTGAAAAGCGCTCAGGGGGGTGGCCGGTTCGCTCGGGCCGGCACTTCAGTCCCGTACGCCGACGTTGTCGGCGGCGAGGCAGGCCTGTGCCTGGAGCGCGTCCAACCCTGACGTACGGCCGGGCAGTCTGCCTACCAACCGCGCTCGGCGAGGCGGTGGGACTGCGGGAGCTCCTCGACGTTGATGCCGACCATGGCCTCGCCCAGCCCGCGGGACACCTTGGCGATGACGTCGGGGTCGTTGTAGAAGGTCGTCGCCTTGACGATCGCCTCGGCCCGCTGGGCCGGGTTGCCGGACTTGAAGATGCCCGACCCGACAAAGACACCCTCGGCGCCGAGCTGCATCATCATCGCGGCATCCGCGGGCGTGGCGATGCCCCCGGCGGTGAAGAGGACGACCGGGAGCTTGCCGGCTTGGGCGACCTCGCGGACCAGGTCGTAGGGTGCCTGGAGGTCCTTGGCCGCGACGTAGAGCTCGTCGGGGGTCATCGAGCGGAGCCGGTTGATCTCGCCGCGGATCTGGCGCATATGGGTGGTCGCGTTCGACACGTCGCCGGTGCCGGCCTCGCCCTTGGATCGGATCATGGCCGCCCCCTCGGTGATCCGGCGCAGCGCCTCGCCGAGGTTGGTGGCACCGCAGACGAACGGCACATCGAACGCCCACTTGTCGATGTGGTTAGCGTAATCGGCCGGGGTGAGGACCTCGGACTCGTCGATGTAGTCGACGCCCAGGCTCTGCAGCACCTGCGCCTCAACGAAATGCCCGATCCGCGCTTTGGCCATGACCGGGATGGAGACGGCCGCGATGATCCCGTCGATCATGTCGGGGTCGCTCATCCGCGAGACCCCGCCCTGAGCGCGGATGTCGGCGGGCACCCGCTCCAACGCCATCACGGCCACGGCGCCCGCGTCCTCGGCGATCTTGGCCTGCTCGGGGGTGACGACGTCCATGATGACGCCGCCCTTGAGCATCTCGGCCATGCCCCGCTTGACCCGCGTGGTCCCCGTGGTGGGTGCGGTGTCGCTCATCGTCGCTT
>JBGAQN010000025.1:0-29617 GCA_044220725.1 Dermatophilaceae bacterium | reverse complement strand
GGTAGGCCAACGACTTCCCGGTCCCGGTCCCGGCCTGGACGAGGAGGTGCTCCCGCGCAGCGATGGCGCGCTCGACGGCATACGCCATCTGCACCTGACCCGTGCGCTCGGTGCCGCCGACCCCGGCCACGGCGGCGCGCAGCAGGGCATCGAGCGTGGACACCGAGCCACTGTATGCCGTGCCGCCGAGTCCCAGCCGCCGACATCCCCAGCCGTCCCGAGCCGTCCCCACCCGTGCCCAGTCGCGGCAGGGCGAGCAAAACCAGCGGCGCCGCCAGCGCCAGTCGGGGTAGCGTCTCCCCCTTGTGAGCGGCTTACGGGAACGAGTACTGCCGAGGCGACTCGGGCGCGACTATTCGCTCCTACTCGGCTCGGCGTGGGTGAGCAACGTCGGCGACGGGATCGCGCTCGCCGCCGGCCCTCTGCTCATGGCCTCGGTCACTCGCGACCCCATGCTCATCGCGGCAGCCGCCCTCCTCCAGCGCCTGCCGTGGCTGCTGTTCGGCCTGTATGCCGGTGTGCTCGCCGACCGCCTGGACCGCAAGCGGATGGTCGTGGCCGTCGACCTGGCGCGGGCGCTCGTGCTGGTGTTCTTCACCGTCGCCTTGGTCGGCGGGCCGGTGCCTGTGGGACTGGTCTTGGCCGTGATGTTCCTGCTGGGGACCGCCGAGACCTTTGCCGACACCGCCTCTCCGACGTTGTTGCCGATGGTGGTTGACAAGGCTGACCTGGGCATCGCCAACTCGCGGCTCATGGCTGCCTACCTGACGATGAACCAGCTCGTCGCCCCACCGATCGGGGCCGCCCTGTTTGCCGTCGGCGCCGCCGTCCCCTTCGGCACCCAAGCGGTCTGCGTTGCTTTCGGTGCGGTGCTCGTCGGCAGGATGCGCGTGCCCGCGTTGCCGGAGCGGACCGAGCCCAGCCACGTGCGGCGGGACATCGCCGAAGGCTTCCGCTGGCTGTGGGCCAACGGCCCGGTGCGCACGCTGGCGCTGACCATCCTGGCGTTCAACGTCACCTGGGGTGCGGCGTGGTCAGTCCTCGTGCTCCTGGCCCAGGATCGACTGGGGCTGGGGCCGGTCGGCTTCGGGGTGCTCACGACGGCGATCGCGGTGGGCGGTCTGGTGAGCACCGCGGCATACGACTGGTTGGAGCGGCGCTTCTCGCTCGCGGCGCTGATGCGCGCGTGTCTGCTGACCGAGACCCTCGTCCACCTCGGCCTGGCGACGACCACGTCCCCGACCGTGGCCCTGGTCGTCATGGTCGCCTTCGGGATGGAGGCCTTCGTGTGGGGCACCACCGCCCGTGCGGTGCGCCAGCGGGCGGTCCCGATGGAGTTCCAGGGGCGGGTCGGCAGCGTCTATGTGCTCGGGGTGATGGGCGGGCTCGTCGTCGGCCAGGCGCTCGGCGGCGTGCTCGCGTCGGCGTGGGGAGTCACCGCGCCGTTCTGGTTCGCCTTCGTCGGATCGGCGCTCCTGCTGGCTCTGATCTGGCGGGAGCTGGCCCGGATCGCCCACGCGGGCACGCCGAATCCCTGAATTCGATTGCACCGGAGAGTCGTTGTTGGCCGACCGAACGGATCAGTACCAGTGCGGGGAGCGGGACTGCCAGGCCGCCCAGGCCGCGCACGGTGTGCCGTAGCGGCCCTTGATGTAGCCCAGACCCCAGGTGATTTGGGTGGCCGGGTTGACCAGCCAGTCAGCGCCCGCGGTGGCCATCTTCGTCCCGGGCAGCGATTGGGGGATGCCATAGGCACTGGAGTAGGGGTTGTCGGCCGCCCAATACCAGCTGCTCTCCTTCTGCCACAACTGCTCGAGGCAGGACCATTGATCGGTCCCAAAGCCGAACTTCGGCATGAGCTGTTGGGCGACGGTCTTGGGATTCTTCTGCGCCCAGACCAAGTCGGGATTGGTGGGCACCGGGGCCGTCGTGGACGACGAAGATGTCGTCACGGTCGGCGGCTTGGTGGCGCTTGTGCTGCTTGTCCGACTGGTCGTGGGCGCGGTCGTCGACGAGCTTGGCCTGGGCGGAGTCGTCGTCGAGTGCGTGGCCGTTCCACTAGTCGGGCTCGTCGATGACCTCCCTGAGATGCCTGTCGTGGATGCCCTGGATGTCATGGAGGTCGGGGACGGTGTGGCCTTGCTGTTGGCGGCATCCCTGGCAGCTCGGGCTGCGGCCTCGGCCGCAAGCCCGTCCAACCGCTGTTGTTGGACGTCTTCGGAGGTGTTCTGCAGGATCGCCAACTCGGCCACCATGGCCCGCTGTCGTTCCGCGAGGTCGCCCAATTGCTCGGTAGCTGAAGCCAATTCCCCGTTCAGCTGGCTCAACGCAGCGGCCTCGGCGCGGGTGGCCCGCGTCAGCACTTCGGCGCGCTCGGCGGCGATAGCGGTCGCCGACTCGGCGACCCCAGCGAGCATGGCGGCGTCGCTCAGCTGTCGGTCCAGGGACTCGGCGGCATCCTCAAGGTACTGGGCCAAGTCGACGGCCCGTGGCGGGGCGTCCCCACCGAGCACTCCGGCGATCAGCTCGCCGGTGATCCCGTTGTGCTCGTAGGCCGCTGCCGCGGTGCGACTGAGCGCGTCCCGGGCCAGCTCCGCGGCGCCCCTGGCGCGCAGGGACTCCGCCTGGGCCACCTCGGCGGCGTGAGTCGCGACGACGGCGGCAGATTCGGCGACGGCATACTCATTGGCCGCGGCGCTGACCGAACGCTGTCGAATGCCCGCCTGTGCACTTGCGGCCTGATAGGCCTGTTCGAGTTCAGCGATCCGGGCCTGTTGCGCAGTGACCGCTGCCGCTGCTGCCGCCACGTCGGAGACGCCAGGCACCGCGGGCGTCGGCGTCACATCGGCTAGCGCCGAAGGCGCTGCAAAGGGAAGCACACTCGTGACGAGCGTGACGACCCAGATCCCCCCGAGCAGTCGGCGAGGCCGTCTCGGCCCGCTTGTGCCGGGCCCGCGACGGCGCAGGCGTCCCTGCATGAGACCTCCATCGTCGGAACAGCGTCCCACGATAGCGACATCTCACCAATTGCACCATAGGTCACAACGACCTCACCGGCCCCGCGCGACACGCCGACGGCATCCGGACGTTTGCGAACCTCCCCCCCTCGGCCTCGCGCCACCGCTACACCCGGTATGCCGCCAGCCCACCGAGCGCTTGTTCGTGCACCTTTGCGCGCACCCGGGTGCCGGTCTCGACATGCTCGACGTCGAGGACCTCGCCATGGTCGTGGATGCGGCTGAGCAGGTCACCCCGGTCATAGGGGATGAGCAGTTCCACGTCGACGTCGGGCTTGGGCAGGGCCTCGGCAACGAGCGCGAGGAGTGCTTCCAGCCCCTCCCCCGTCCGGGCCGCCACGACAACCGAGTGCTTGTGGGTGCGGGTGAGCCGGTCGATGACCTCGGGGTCGGCGACGTCGGCCTTGTTGACGACGATGACCTCGGGGACATCCCCGGCCCCCTCGACACCGGCGAGCACCTCGCGGACCGCGGCGATCTGGCCCTCCGGGTCGGGGTGCGAGCCGTCGACGACGTGCAGCAGCAGGTCGGCGTCGGCCACCTCCTCGAGCGTGGAGCGGAAGGCCTCGACAAGCTGATGGGGCAGCGAGCGGACGAAGCCGACCGTGTCGACGAGGGTGTATTCGCGCCCGTCGGCCGTCTCGGCCCGGCGGACCGTCGGGTCGAGGGTGGCGAACAGTTGGTTCTCCACCAGCACCCCGGCCCCGGTGATCCGGTTGAGGATCGAGGACTTGCCGGCGTTTGTGTAGCCGGCGATCGCCACGCTGGGCACGTGTCCGGACCGCCGCGAGTGTCGCTTGGTGTCCCGCCCGGTCTTCATCGCGGCGATGTCGCGCTTGAGTTTGGCGATCCGGGAGTTGATCCGGCGCCGGTCCAACTCAATCTTGGTCTCGCCGGGGCCTCGCGACCCGATGCCCTCACCGCCGGCCACCCGCCCACCGGCCTGGCGGCTCATCGACTCGCCCCAGCCACGCAAGCGCGGCAGGAGGTATTGCAACTGCGCGAGCTCGACCTGGGCCTTGCCCTCCCGGCTCTGGGCGTGCTGGGCGAAGATGTCGAGGATGAGGGCGGTCCGGTCGATGACCTTGACCTTGACGACGTCCTCCAGGGCGCGACGCTGACCCGGCGACAGCTCGCCGTCGCAGATCACTGTGTCGGCCCCTTCTGCCAGGACAATGTCGCGCAGCTCCTGGGCCTTGCCCTTGCCGAGGAAGGTCGCCGGGTCGGGCCGCTGGCGCCGCTGCAGCACCCCGTCGAGCACCGTCGAACCCGCCGTCTCAGCCAGCGCCGCGAGCTCGCGGATGGAGTTCTCCGCGTCCTGGGCACTGCCCTCGGTCCAGACGCCAGCCAGCACGACCCGCTCCAGCCGCAACTGGCGGTATTCGACCTCCGTGACGTCCTGCAGTTCGGTGGACAGGCCGGCGACTCGGCGCAGGGCCGCGCGCTCCTCGCGCTCGAGCTGGTCGCCGTCGTAGGACCCGAGGTCGCCGTCGACCCCGCCCGGGTATGCCGCGTCACCCCACCCCTGCGGGTCGAGGTCGTCATCGGCAAGCGCTGAAGCCTTGCCGGCCAGCAGATCTGATCGTCGTGTCATCGTGGCTCTAGCCTCGCACGGCCGACGCCGGGTCGACCAACCGTTTAGGTTGGTGGGCGATGAGCGAGCAGGAGCACTACTTCACCGCGGCGCCCGCCACCCCCGAGGAGCGCCGCCCCCTCACCGTCGAGCTGGCCGGGCGTCGGGTCACCGTCGTGACGGCGGCCGGGATCTTCTCCCCCGACCGGGTCGACATCGGCACCGCGGTCCTCCTGGCGCAGGCCCCCGACCCACCGACGGAGGGGACGCTGCTGGACCTCGGCTGCGGCTGGGGACCGGTCGCACTCACGTTGGGGATGCTGTCACCAGGTGCCGACGTGTATGCCGTGGACGTCAACGAGCGCGCTCTGACACTCGCTCGGGACAACGCGGCATCGTTGGGGCTCAAACGGATTCGGGTATGCCGCCCCGACGAGGTGCCCGGCGACGTACGGTTCGCGAGCATCTGGTCCAACCCCCCGATCCGGGTCGGCAAGGCCGTCCTGCACGACCTGTTGCGCACCTGGCTGCCTCGGCTGGAACCCGACGGGACGGCATACCTCGTGGTCCAGAAGAACCTCGGAAGTGACTCCCTGCAACGGTGGATCGCCGCCGAGTTGGGTATGCCGTGCGAGCGCTACGCGACCTCGCGGGGTTTCCGGGTGCTCGCCGTCACCCACTGACCGGCGGCGCGACGGCCGCCACCTCAGCGGCGCGCAACATCGCTGTGCCAATATCGGTCATCCCGATGGAGGATAGGAGCAGACCGGTCGACACCCGTTCGATGGCACCCCACTCCCAGATCGCGACCGGGTCGGTGCCGGTGCGCCGGGCCAGCCAGATCGTCCACGCCCAAGGATCACCGGAGAGCAGGTGGTCGGGATCCTCACGCAGCAGGATGCCCAGGTCCGCTTCCGGCTCCGCGAGCAGTCCGTCTGGATCGACGAGCGCATAGCCCCCGTCAGGGCGACGCAGGGCGTTCCACGCATGGATGTCCGCATGAACAAGGACGGCCCGCGCCGTTGAGTGCGCGTCGGCCCGTCGCCGGGCGCACCCCCGGGCATAGTCGACCGCCGGGCGCGAGCAGGCACCCTCGAACTCGGACCAGAGTCGTTCGACGAAGTCGACGAGATAGCGGGCCTTCTCCGCCCCGGTCGGAAGGCCAGAGTCGGCGGCGGGACGCCATACCTGCGCGGCCAGGTCGGCGAGGATCTCCTGCCGCCGCCAGAAGCTGGACCCGGCATCGGCCAGCGACGAGCCGAGTCGCTCGACGAGCAAGGCCCCACGCGTGGCGTCGTCCCGCAACAGCCGGGCGCAGCCCTGCCCGTCCGCGAGGCGCAACGTGGTGATCTCGTGTCGCGCCGCGTCATGCCCTTGTGGGAGAACGAGTTTGAGCACCGCAGGTTCGCCCTCCGCGGTCGTGGCCTCGGCGACGAAAGCCTCCGTGCCGCCGCCGAGAGCCCTCCCGACGGTGATCCGCCAGTCGCGTTCCAGATCGGCGACCAACTCGGGGAGCGCGTCCAACCACCACTGAGCACCGGCTCGAGCGGCCTTGTGCACTACCGGTTCGGGGACGCTCAGGGGGTGTGTCCGAGCGGTTCGGTGGCCCTGCACACCGTCACTGATCTCCGCACCGAGCCGTGAGCCAGGGTGGCCCAGCGGTTCCGGTGTCGGTTCACTCTCGGGCTTCTCAGCCGGCACCGTCGGTCCAGATCCCGTCGGCGACGAGGACTGCGGGGCCGGCGAGTTCGGCAGTCCCGGCATCCGTGAAGGTCACGGTGAGTCGGCCACCGGGCACGTCGACGGTCCACTCTCGATTGGTGTCGTCGGGGCCGTCCCACCACCGGGTCGCTGCGGCGGCCGCCACCGCCCCTGTGCCGCACGAGCGGGTCTCCCCCACTCCGCGCTCATGCACCCGCATGGCGATGTGCCCTGACCCGAGGATCTGGACGAACTCGACGTTGGTGCCAGCCGACGGGTGCGGGGCCACGTGCGGGGCCACGCTGAGATCGAGGTCGCCCAACGCCAGGGTCGGCGGCAGGACGACGACGGTGTGCGGGTTGCCGACGTCGACACGCAGCCCCGGCAGCTCCGGTCCGCCGTGGGCGTGGACGACGGCATTGAACCCGGTCTCCCGTGCGCCCTCGGAGTCGTCGACGCGGGCGGCGCCCAGGTCGACGGCATACCCCTGGGCTGCGGTGCGCACCCGCTTGAGGCCGGCGCGCGTCGCGATGGCGAAGTCGCCGCCGCGCTCCAGGCCTTCGCGGACCAGGTATGCCGCGAACACCCGGGTCCCGTTGCCGCACATCTCGCTCACCGAGCCGTCGGCGTTGCGGTAGTCCATGAACCAAGCGGCCTGACCGGACTGGGCCCGGACCGCCGGGTCGTCGGCGAGGCGAGTCGGGACGACCCGGATCACCCCGTCGCCGCCGACACCGGCGCGGCGGTCGGCCAGGCCGCGAACCTCGTCGGGGGTGAGGTCGTGTCGACCTTCGGGGTCGGGGACGAGGACGAAGTCGTTCTCGGTCCCGTGTCCCTTGGTGAAGGCCAGCCCGTGCATGTCAGCCATTGTCGGGCATCGAGCCCGAGGCACGCGGCAGCGCGTCTCGGGCGGCTAAGGCGGCCAGGGCGCGGTCGAGCAGGTCAGGGGCGTCGGCGGGCAGCCAGAGGATCCGCGGGTCGGGCCGGAACCACGACTCCTGCCGACGGGCGAATCGACGGGTCGCCTGCGCGGTCGAGGCGATCGCCTCGGTCTCGGTGAGGGCGCCCCGTCGTTGGGCGATGGCCTGGGCATAGCCGAGGGCCGTCCGCGCGGTCCGGCCGCGCTCCAGGCCGAGGTCGAGCAGGCGCTCCACCTCGGCGACCAGACCCGCGTCCCACATCCGACGGGTCCGGGTCTCGATCCGGTCGTCGAGGTCCGGGCGCGGCAGGATCAGCCCGAGCATCACCGTCGGGACGAGGTGTTGTCGCTCCGGCAGGCTCGCGCTGAATGGCCGACCGGTCAGCTCGATGACCTCGAGGGCGCGGATGACGCGACGGCTGTTGTTGGGCTCGATCCGCTGTGCCGCAACGGGATCCAGCGCGGTCAGCCGCTCCCGAAGAGCGGCCAGCCCGAGGGTGTCAGCCTCGGCTTCGAGCTGGGCCCGGACCGCGGGGTCGGTCGGGGGGATGTCCAGGTGGTCCAGGACCGCCCGCACGTAGAGTCCGGACCCACCCGCGAGGATCGGCCGGAGTCCGCGGGCCGCGATCGCCTGCAGGTCGGTCCGGGCCGCCCGCTGGTATGCCGCGACGCTCGCCTCCTGCGTGACGTCCAGAACGTCGAGCTGGTGATGTGGGATCCCGTGCCGTTCGGCGATGGTGGGTTTGGCGGTCCCGATGTCCATCCCCCGATAGAGGGCGCTGGCGTCAGCGTTGACGACCTCGCCGCCGAGGGCGCGGGCAAGGGCGACAGCGAGGGCCGACTTGCCGGTCGCGGTCGGCCCGACGACGGCGATCACCGGGAGCGTCAGGTTCGCCGAGGGGTGCGGGTGCGGGCGGCTCACCGGGAGCGGTGGGCCCGGCTGGAACGGCGGCGGAGTCCCCCGGTTAGAGGTCGTGGTCGTCACCGGGCTCGTCAACGTCGCCGTGCCCGAACGGGTCGGGGTCGACGCCCGGCATCCAGCTGTGCCCGGGCTTGCCCCACCCGTTGCCTTTGATCATCTTGCGGGCCTTGCGCGACTGCTTGTCGTCGAGCCGGTCGACATAGAGCTTGCCGTTGAGATGGTCAAACTCGTGCTGCATGCATCGGGCGAACCAGTCGGTCGCGGTGAACTCAAACTCCGCTCCGGTGAGGTCCTGTCCGTTGACCTTGGCGGTTTCCGGTCGCCGCAGCGGGAAGTGTTCGCCAGGCACGGACAGGCAGCCTTCGGACTCGTCGTCGGGGTCCGGTCGTCCCGGTGGCACCTTGGACACGGCCAGGATCGGGTTGACCACGACGCCGCGACGCGGCAGCCCGTCGTTGTTGGCCATGTCATAGACGAAAACCCGCAGGCCGACACCGATCTGCGGGGCGGCCAGGCCGACGCCGTGTGCGGCGTCCATGGTGTCGAACATGTCCTGCACCAACGCCGCCAACTCGTCGTCGAACCGCTCGACCCGGCTGGCCACCCGATGCAGGACCGGCTCGCCGTAGATGACGACGGGACGAATCGGCATGGTCCAAGTCAAGCACGACCGAGCCACCGGTTTTTCACCGCGGTCAGCCGCAGCCTGGCCCCGCAGCCGGGACGGACGCGGGGACGCCCAGGGACGGCATACCGAGACCGATCGGGGCGGACACGGCTGGCTTGCCTCGCCCGGTTGGCTTGCCCTGCAACGCCGCCCAGGCGTCGCCGCCGGAGGTGCGGCGCACGGCATACCGGCCGCCGGGGTGCGCGGCGGAGTCGGCGACGAGGTGGTGGGGCGCGCCGTAGGTGACCTCGACGGTGACCAGGTCGCCCGGGCGCGGACGGTCCTCGGGCCGTATGCCGTCCGGCACCGCGAAGTGGACTAGCCGGTTGTCGCGGGCGCGGCCGCTCATCCGGTGGGTCTCGGCGTCCTTGCGGCCTTCGCCGGGGGCGACCAGGACCTCGACCTCCCGGCCTTCCCAGGCCCGGTTGCCTGCCCAGGAGACCTCCTCCTGCAGGGCGATGAGCCGGTCGAAGCGTTCCTGGACGACCGCCTTCGTGACCTGGTCCGGCATCGTCGCGGCTGGCGTCCCGGGGCGGATCGAGTATTGGAAGGTGAAGGCGCTGGAGAACCGCGCCGCGGCGACGACGTCGAGGGTGGCCTGGAAGTCCTCCTCGGTCTCGCCGGGGAAGCCGACGATGAGGTCGGTGGTGATGGCCGCGTCGGGGAGGTGGGTGCGGACCTCGTCGAGGATGGTGAGGAAGCGTTCGCTGCGGTAGGAGCGGCGCATCGCCTTGAGGATGCGGTCAGAGCCGGACTGCAGCGGCATGTGCAGGCTCGGCATGACGTTGGGGGTCGCCGCCATCGCTTCGATGACGTCGGTGGTGAAGGCGGCCGGGTGGGGGCTGGTGAAGCGGACCCGCTCCAGACCGTCGATGTCGCCGCAGGCGCGCAGGAGCTTGCCGAAGGCCAGGCGGTCACCGAACTGGACGCCGTAGGTGTTGACGTTCTGGCCAAGCAGGGTGATCTCGATGGCGCCCTCGGCGACCAAGGCGCGGGCCTCGGCGAGGATGTCGCCCGGCCGGCGGTCCTGCTCCTTGCCGCGCAGGCTCGGGACGATGCAGAAGGTGCAGGTGTTGTTGCAGCCGACGCTGATCGAGACCCACGCGGCATACGCGCTGTCCCGGCGGGTGGGCAGGGTGGAGGGGAAGGTCGACAGGCTCTCAAGAATCTCGACCTGGGCCCGCTTGTTGTGCCGGGCCCGATCGAGCAGGGCGGGCAGGCTGCCGATGTTGTGGGTGCCGAAGACGACGTCGACCCAGGGGGCGCGCGCGACGATGCTGTCGCGGTCGTTCTGGGCCAGGCAGCCGCCGACCGCGATCTGCAGGTCGGGGTTGGCCAGCTTGGCCGGGCGGAGTTGGCCGAGGTTGCCGTAGAGCTTGTTGCTGGCGTTCTCGCGGACGGCGCAGGTGTTGAACACGACGACATCGGCCGTCGTCGGGCGGGCGTCGGCGGGGAGGCTGGCCAGGTCGACGTAGCCCGCGGTCTCCAGCAGCCCGGCCAGGCGTTCGGAGTCGTGGACGTTCATCTGGCACCCGTGGGTGCGCACGTCGTAGGTCTTGGGCGTCGGAGTGCTCATGGCACCGTCAAGGGTAAGGCGTGCCAGAGGGTATGCCGCGCGCGCTCGGTGAGCAGGCGGCATACGGGGGGCGCCGCCTGGCGGGGCGGAGACTCAGGCGCGCCCGAAGAGCTTCTTGAACAGGCCGCCTGGCTCGGGGGGCGGGCACTCACAGCGCTGCGCCTTGGGGACGCCGGCCATGACCTGCTGGACGTGGTTGCCGCAGCCGGACCAGGTCGCCTTGCCGCAGCGGCGGCACGTCACCCGAGAACACATGGATGGATCTCCTTCGTTGTGTGGACAGTAGGTGCTCCGGCCGCTTGGGCGGATACCCCGGAGGGTATGTTAGCCGACGCTGGAGTTGGCTGATGACACGCGTCCTATGGCTGGCTGGCTTAGGGTTCGGAGATGACCGCGACCACTCTGCTCGACCTTGGCTCCGAGCCGTTCGTGTTGTTGACGACGTTCCGGCGCAACGGAGAGCGCGTGTCGACGCCGGTGTGGGTGGCTCAGGACGGCGATCACCTCGTCGTCATCACGCCGACTGGGACGGGCAAGGTCAAGCGGATCGCGGCCAACCCAGCGGTGGAGATGACCCCCTGCGACCGCCGTGGCCGGCCCAAGCCGTGGGCGAGCACGATTGCTGGGCGCGCCGAGGTGCGGGAGTCTGCCGCCGAGGCAGATGCGGCCCGGGCGGCGATCAAGGCGAAGTACCGCTGGGAGTTCCGGATCTTCATGGCCATCGAGAAGGTGGCCCGGCGGATGAAGGAGCCCCAGCGCGTTGCGGTGTGGATCAATTCCTCAGAGGCGAGCTCGGAGCGCTGACGCCCATCCGCTCTTTGCGGCAACACCAACTGGCGCTGCCCGCAGAGAAGCGGCTGTCGCTGCAGTCCGGGACGACCCTTCTGGGTCATCCTGATCTTGTGCTGCGCTGCTTGCGCGACCATGCTGAGGCGAGCCGTCGTACCCAAGAGTGGGTGCGTCGTAGGTGGTGGCCGGCGACGGAGTTGTGACGGTCGCGGTAGCAGTGATGGGTGGCGCGAGGACCGCAATCAGTGCGGCGACGACCAAGGCGAGTAGCGACCACAGGCTGGCCTTGGTTACCTCAAAGACACGTGACACGAACCTAGTCCTCGCTGTCCCGGGTCGCCGAGCGCGCGTAGCGCAATCGCTCTTTGTAGTCCTGAGCGAACACTTCGGGCAGTTGCGACTCCAGGGCAGCCTCAAGGTCCCACAGAGCCCGCTGTTCCGCCTGGTCCTCAAAGGGCGCTGGCTGCTCGGATCTGCTAGTGCGGGCCAGCCAGTCAGCGAGGACCAACGCTTGGTCGAGACCAAGGGTCAAGTAGACGTCCCTGCCCTGCTCATCCACCGCCGAGGCTCCCATCCCGCCTACATTGACCGGCGACAGTGCCAGTAGGCCGACGCAGAAGATCGCCAACAGGAGGCGATCCCACGCTTGCCCACGGTTCCGGGTCTTTGCTGACATCAACCCGAGTATCGCCCCAGCCGGACGTGGCAGTCGAGACTCGTCTTCAAACAACCGTGGAACTGCGTACGCGCTGTCCGGCATCACGGACTCCGGCGTCAGAGGGCCATGCCAAGGGCGATGTCGACGAGGCTCACTCGAGGCACGTCGGGGACGGCCGCGAGGTCGAACCACCGAGCCTCGTCCGTGGTGCCGTCCACCTCGGCGCGCAACGTGCCGCCGATGATCGTCGCCTCGAACACCACCCGCACCGACTTCAGGTGTCGGTCGGCCGTGTTGACCCGCACGTGCGGTGGCAGCACGAAAGTATGCACGCCCAGCAGCGGCCCCACGATGATGTCGAACCCGGTTTCCTCGCGGACCTCCCGGACGACCGCCTCCTCGACGGTCTCGTGCAGCTCCACTCCCCCACCGGGCATCGTCCATTTGGGGGTGTCCGCCTCGTTCCACAGCGCCAGTAGCACCCGCCCCCCGTGGTCCCTGATGACGGCGTATGCCGCGAGCCTCGTGTCGTAGTCGCGATAGTCCACGACGAGCACGCTAGCCATCAGAATGCGTATCACGCGTGATACATTTGGTCCATGACGACCGTGACGGTGCGGCAGCTGCGCAACGAGAGCGCCGATGTCCTGGCCCGGGTGGGGGCCGGAGAGAGCCTGACGGTGACCCGGGACGGTGACCCGGTCGCAGCGATCGTCCCGCTTCCACGCCGTGCGGCCACAGCCGAGCAACTCATTGCCCGGCGTCGCCTCGTTCCGCGCATGGATGCGACGGCCCTCCGCGCCGATATCGACGTCGTCCTGGATCCCCGCCTGTGACGGTCCGCCCCCAACGCGGGATCCTGGACACCTCCGCGGTGATCGACCTGGGGCAGTTGGATCCGGCTGCCCTGCCTCATGAGCCGCTCATCACGGCCATCACCTTGGCTGAGCTGTCTGTGGGGCCGCTCCTGGCCTCCTCCGAGGAACAGCGCGCCGCGCGACTCGCCCACCTCCAGCAGGCCGAAGCCGACTTCGAGCCACTTCCGTTTGACGCCCCGGCAGCCAGGGCGTTCGGCCGGGTGGCGAGCGAGCTGAGGGCGTCCGGTCGCAAGCCAGCGGCGCGGGCCTACGATGCACTCATCGCCGCCACCGCATTGGCTCACGGGCTGCCGCTCTACACCGCCAACCCTGACGACTTCGCCGGGATCTCGGACCTTGACGTCCGAGTTGTCCGATCGGCCACTGACGCAGACTGACAGTGCCACCCAGGGTCGGATGCAGCCCCGTCAGTCGCGACGGTGTTCGGCGGCGGCGTTGACGGCGTCGCGGACGACGGCATACGCGACGCCGGCGGGGTAGCCCTTGCAGGCGAGCATGGCGGCCAGTCGCCGCGCCTGGACCTGGGGGTCCAGACCACCCATGGTCCGCAGCTTCTTTGCGACCAACTCCTCGGCACGGGCCCGCTCGGTCTCGTCGTCGAGCGAACCGATCGCCGTGCTCGCGAGCTCGTCGTCGACGCCCTTCTCCCGCAACTCGCGCCGCAGCGCCGCCCCAGAGAGCCCATTGGTGCGGCGGCGCGACTGCACGAGCATGTGGGCGTATGCCGCGTCGTCCACTAACCCGACCTCGGTGAGCCGGTCGAGGACCTCGGCGGCCACCTGCGGATCGCAGCCACGTCGTGCGAGCTTGCGTTCCAACTCCGCCCGGCTGTGCGGACGCAGGGCCAGGACCCGCAACGCGATGGCGTGGGCCACCGACCGTGGATCCGGCTCCGCGTCCTGCGCGACCTCGGGATTCGGGACCGTGGGAGGGTTCGGGCGACCGGTTCTGGTGGCAGCCTCGGCAGCTCGCAGCGCCTCCAGCGCGGCGGCATGCCGGTCGCCAGCCTGCCGGTCGACGGCCTCTGGGGCGCCAGGTTGCGCAGTGGCAGAGGGTGTCCTCGCTGAGCGTTCCGGCGGCTCCCCCGAAGCGTGGGCATCCATCCGAGGCTCCCCAGGCGAGGCGGCGTCAACAATGCCGGGTGCCGCGCCCGGGGAGTCCGGGCGCGGCATACCGTCGGCGGTCATGCTCAGAAGTCGACCGGGACGTCGGGGGCGGCCGGCTTGTCGATCCGCGGACCGACGCCGAGCTTCTCCTTGATCTTCTTCTCAAGCTCGTCGGCCAGGTCGGGGTTGTCCTTGAGGAACTGACGGGCGTTCTCCTTGCCCTGGCCGAGCTGGTCGCCGTCGTAGGTGTACCAAGCGCCGGCCTTACGGACGAAGCCCTGCTCGACCCCCATGTCGATGAGGCCGCCCTCCCGCGAGATCCCGTGGCCGTAGATGATGTCGAACTCGGCCTGCTTGAACGGCGGGCTCACCTTGTTCTTGACGACCTTGACCCGGGTGCGGTTGCCGACCGCCTCCGAGCCGTCCTTGAGCGTCTCGATCCGGCGCACGTCCAACCGCACCGACGCATAGAACTTCAGCGCTTTTCCGCCAGTTGTTGTTTCGGGGCTGTTATGCACCATGACCCCGTCGACGAAGTAGTTGTGCGTCCCGGCCACCTCGATGTCAAAGCGCTGCATCGACCTTGTCGGGGGCTTGACGTGGACGTCGATGACCCGGCTCGGCACGAGCACCTGCGTGGGCTCGACGAACTGCGGCGTCACCGAGAACTGCCCCTGCAGGCTTGGCAGCAGCTTGTACGCCATGCTCGGGTGGACGTAGGGAGCGACGAGTTCCTGGAAGACCCGGGTGCCCGCCGTGGACATCGTCAGGACGGCCTTGGCCCTAGTCCCAGCCACCCGCACCCGAGCGTCGACGCCGTGGGTGTCCCGCAAGTATGCCGCGAGCCGATCCCGGCTGCCCGGGCTCATCGCCTCGACGCAGAACTCGATGCGTCCGCTGCCTCCGGCCGTGCGCTCCTGCAGACCCTTGGACCGCAGTGAGAACGAGCCGTCGTCCATGTACCAGATGGCCAGGGCCAGTGGCGTCAACGCCTTGAAGAACTCCTCGGACAGGTGCTTGCGGCCGTCTCCCCAATAGATGACCTCGCGCAGCTCGGCCAACTCGGGCAACGGCGACAGGTCGACGAACGCCGCCCCCTTGGAGTTGGTCGTCCGGCTCTGACCGATGTTCCCCAGCAGCGAGGCCTTCCAGTCGAGGTAGTCGACCTGTGCAGAGCCATGCCCCATCCGGAACCGCACGCCTCGGCGGCCGCGCAGGTTAGGCGCGAGGTACGCGTCACCCATCAGCCCACCGAGGACGACCTGCCATTGCTGCTCGGACAGCCGCTGGGTCTCCTGGGTCATCACCCGATCGCCTGGGATCAGATCGCCGGCCTCGCGCCAGCCCCCCGGCGTGCGGATCTGGTGGTTCTCGGTCGCGGCGAACTGCGAACGGCCGTTGCCTCCCGAACGTTCGACCGTCACCTGGAGGAACCGCTGTGCGCGACCGTTGTCGAACCAGTTGGTGATCGGCCGGTTGACGATCTGGCCCAGGTCGGGGTCGTAGGTGCGCACCTCGACCGCCATCCGCAGGTTGACGATCTTGCCGATCTTCTCGGTACTGCCGTCAGCAAGCGTGACCCTCGTCGAGTAGGACATGCACCCGAACATCACGCCGATCTTTTCCCGCAACTGGTTGATGAAGATCGCCGTCGTTCCGGTGGTGCTCAATGCGCCGGTCAATTTGCGCAACGCCTGGGACATCAATCGGGCCTGCAGACCGACGTGGCTGTCTCCCATCTCGCCCTCGATCTCGGCGCGGGGAACCAGGGCCGCCACCGAGTCGATGACGATGATGTCTAGCGCCCCGGAGCGAATGAGCATGTCGGCGATCTCCAGCGCCTGCTCACCCGTGTCGGGCTGGCTGACCAGCAGGTTGTCGGTGTCGACACCGAGGCTCTTGGCGTATTCGGGATCCAAGGCGTGCTCGGCGTCAATGAATGCCGCAATCCCTCCGGCCTTCTGTGCATTCGCCACCGCATGCAACGCAACGGTCGTGTTATGCGACAACACCCCGTTGGCGGTGAACGAGTGTGTCTCGGGCACCATGAGGTCGAAGGTCGGCTGCATCCCACCGTCCTGCACGGCGACGACCTGCTCGTAGCTGTAGTTCGCACCCGCCAAGGCCCGGAAGTGTTCCACCAGCGCAACCGCGCTCGGCGTCAACCTCGACCGACGCGCATCGGCCCAGGCGACGATCTTGCCCAACCGGGTCCGCGAGCACTCCACGGAAATATCGGAGCGGAACAGGTCCCCGGCGATCCGGTCGTACGCCCGGTCACCACCGGTCGCGTCGCGCAGCTCCTTGACCAGCCCGGACAGGTGCGGGATGTTCTCGAACTGCGGGTCACGCGGCGAGCGCCGGAAGCACTCCGCCACCTGGGCCCGACGACGTGCCGACCGGAACCCGACCACGTCAAGGAACCGGTGTACGACAGCCGGATTCACCGTGACCGAGTAATAGTCGCGCTGATAGGTCTGGTTGAACGTGGTCTGCAGGGTGGCTGGGATGCCCAGGCCATAGAGCATCAGTTGAACCTGGCGGCCCAGCTCCAGCGACGCCGTGCCCAAGCCGACGGTGGAGGAGGTGTCGATCCAGCCGTCACCCTCAAACAGCGCCGAGAGGAACGCCCGCTGGGCCTTGACCCCAGCGGTCCGGACCCGGTGCGGCACGGTCTTGCCGGCCGCCGTGGTGAACGCCAGACCGTAGTCGCGGGCCAACCGGTCCCGGACCTCCTTGCCCGGCAGAACATGCTCCTTGGCCGCGCCGTTGGGCGCCTCGCCGTAGTGCTTCACCGGCACGCCGAACAGCGATTCCGCCAGAGCGGACCACTCTTCCGCGACATCGGCGTCCCAGTTGGTGAACCGGGTCGACCACCGGTTGCTCTCACCGAGTGAGCCCTCAGCGACCAGGTAGCCCAAGAACACCGCTTCGTCCTCGCTGAGCTCCTGACCGCAGGCCGCCTCCTCGGCGCCGAACAACGCCGACACCACGGTGTCGCCTACCTGGATGTCGCCAGCCTTGCGCCAGACGATGAACCCCCGGTCGCTGACGACGCGCAGTGGGTGGTTGTGCGTCGCAGTGACCTCGCGCCCCGATCGAGTGACGACCCGGACCGTCGGCTTGCGGTTGTTGTGGGTCAAAGCCGCGACCGGCTCCAGCTCGCCCCGCTCGTTAACGACCCGCATCCCCAGCTCACGGACATCGGTGACCCGAGAGGTGCAGCTGGCCGCCATTCCGGCCCGCTCGAACACCTCCGACACCGTCTCGAGGCCGTGGTCGGTCCACACGTAGGTGTCAGCGGTGAGGCACTTGCCGCTGCTCTCAGGTCCGTATATTTCGACGACCCGGCCCCGCGGCAGACCGCCGATCCCGAGAGCGACATCGAGGGCGATCGACCCGGTGGGGATCACCTCGATCGGCGGGCGGACGTCGTCGCCCAGCCGCATGACGGCACCCTTGCCGTGCTGCTTTTCGATCTGGCCCATGACATTTGCTAGGGCCTTGCCCTTGTCCTGCGCTGTGGCCACGCCACCCACCATCCTTCGTCTCGAGAGTCGGCCGTCCATAGGCGACCCGCGCGACGGGCCGGTGACTCCGCCGGCCGTCATCCGACCGAACAAAGCCCAGCGCCCGTGTTGTCGAGTCGGACGTTAGGCGACGACGCCGACAGAGCCAGGCCCACGGCATACACCCTGTGGACAATGGGACGACGGTGCAGGCACCTGTGGACAGACACTACCGAACGGATGTTCGAGAGCCTGGCGACACGCCGCGCCACGCACGGCCACCTCAGCGGGGCGACCAGCACCCTCAGCGCAGCAACAACACATCTACGCGTCGCGCGGCGCCCAGCACGCCGACCGCGCCCATCACCGCGAGGTAGGCGACGTGCCACAGCAGCCCCAGCCCCACCTCACCCAGACACAGGGCCCGGCACAACGAGACCCCGTGATAGAGCGGCGTCGCCTGCACGAGCCACTGGGCCCACCCGGGGTATGCCGCGAGCGGGAAGAACGTCGCAGACAGCAAGAACATGGGCTGGACGACGAGGTTGACGTAGTCGAAGTCGACGAACGAGCGCATATAGGTCGTCGCGAACATCCCCACCGCCGAGAACGCGAAGGCGACAAACACCGCGGCGGGCAACGCGAGCAGCCCCCACCACGAGGGCACCGCCCCGGTCACCGCGGCCACGGCGAGGAAGGCCGCGGCATACGTCCCGCCGCGCAGCAGCGACCAGGTGACCTCGCCGATCGCGATGTCCCGCGGCCCCATCCGGGTCGCCAGGACCGAGTCGTAGAGCTTGGCGTACTTGAGCTTGAAGAAGACATTGAACGTCGAGTCCATCACCCCGGCGTTCATCGCCGAGGTCGCGAGCATCGCTGGGGCGACGAACACGGCATACGGCACGGTCGAGCCGCGGTCGGTGGTGACCGAGCCGACGAGCGCGCCGAGCCCGATCCCGAGCGAGAACAGATAGAACACCGGCTCGGTGAACCCCGTCACGAAGGCGACCCACTGCCGCCGGAATGACAGGGCGTTGCGCTCGACGAGGATCCGGGAGAGCCCCGCCCCGGCCGGGCGCGGCACCGTCAAACGTCCGCTCATCGGACCAACCGCCGATGCAATTCGCGAGCTGACCAGGCGACCCCCACCGCACAGAACCCGGCCAGGGCAGCCACATGCCCCAGCAATGTCCCGCCATCGACAAGACCCGTCGCCAGCGCCCGACACGCCTCGACCCCATGCCACAGTGGGGTCGCCCAGGCCACCGGCTGCAGCACGGACGGCAGCGACTCGATGGGGAAATACGTCCCCGAAAAGAGCATGAGGGGCGTCGCCACCACCCGGAAGATCGCGGTGAACCAGCCCTCGGTCTCGCTGCGCGCCGCCACCGCCGTCATCAGAGTGGCAAACCCCAGCCCGGTCACCGTCGCCACCGGCACGGCCGCGAGCACCCACCAGGAGCGCCACACCCCGAACGGGGCCGCGACGGCGACGAAGGCCGTCGCACCGGCCGCCAGCTGCCAGCCCACCTGGGCGACATGGCCGGCGAGGATGTCGCGGGTGCGCATCGGCGTCGCGAGCATCGCGTGGTAGGTCCCCTGCCACTTGATCGCCCCGAAGACCGGCCAACTCGACTCGCCGATCCCGGTCATCATCGCCGTGCTGGCCAGGATGGCTGGGACGACGAACACGGCATACGGGAGGGTCACCCCGTGCCACGGCACCCCGCCGCGCCCGCCCCGATCGACAAGCAGCCCGACGCCCCACCCGACCGCGAGCAGCGCGAGCAGCGGCGACCCGAGGCGGCTGTAGACGACGCCGCGCCACACCCGCCGGAACACCCGCAGGTGGTAGCCGAGGATCGGGCGCCAGCGCCGCGCGGGCGGGAGGGTCGCGCGCGGGTCCGGCGGGAGGGCGGCATACCCCCCATCCGGTATGCCGTGTGCCTGGGTCCGCACGTCGGCGCCGGTCTGCGGGTCCATCAGTCGACCAACGTGCGGCCGGTGAGGTGCAGGAACACGTCTTCCAGAGAGGCCCGGCGCACGAGCGCGGACAGCGGCTGCACTCCCCGCGCGTGCGCGGCAGCCAAGGCCGCGTCACCGTCGTCGGCATAGACCAGCAGCCGGTCGGGCAACACCTCCACCCGCTCGCCGAGCCCTTCGACGGCGGGCAAGTGCACGGCGCTGTCCTCGTCGACGAAGCGCAGCTCGAGCACCTCGCGGGTGGCGTGCGCCTCGATGAGGGCGCGCGGCGAGCCCTCGGCGACGATCCGGCCGTGGTCCATGACGACCAGCCGGTCACACAACTGCTCGGCCTCGTCCATGTAGTGCGTTGTCACGACGAGGGTGACGCCTTGGCGTTTGAGCCGAAACAGCCGGTCCCACAGAACGTGCCGGGCCTGCGGGTCCAGGCCGGTCGTCGGCTCGTCGAGCAGGAGGATCCGCGGCTCGTTGATGAGCGAGCGGGCGATGGTCAGGCGACGCTTCATGCCGCCCGAGAGCGGCTCGACCTTGTCGCCGGCCCGCTCGCTGAGCTGGGCGAAATCGAGCAACTCGGCTGCGCGGCGCCGACATTCGGCCCAGGATAGGCCGAAGTATCGCCCGTAGATCCACAGGTTCTCCTCGACGGTGAGCTCCTCGTCGAGGGTGTCCTTTTGCGGGACGACGCCCAAGGCGGAGCGGATGTCCGGTCCGCGGGTGGCGGGGTCGAGGCCGAAGATCCGCAGCGTCCCGGACGTCACCGGCGACACCGCGGCGATCATCCGCATCGTCGAGGACTTGCCTGCGCCGTTGGGTCCGAGGAACCCGAACGACTCCCCCGCGTGGACCTGGACGTCGATGGCGTCAACCGCAGTGAAGTCGCCGAACCGCTTGGTCAGCGCGCGCGCCTCGATGAGGGCGGGCGGGCTGTCGGCGTGGGCGCGTTCGGTCACGCGCGACAGGGTAGCGACCCGGACCGACCGCGCGCCCGCGCATTCTCGGTCCGGTGAGTTTGCGGAGGTATGCCGCCGCGAGACCGCGCTTCGGGCGCCGCCCGGGCGCGGATACGATGCAGGGACCCCATTTCGACGGCGTTTGGAGGCGTACCGATGTCCCGCATGGCCAAGCTCGAGCTCGACGGCAAGTCCTATGAGTTGCCGATCGTCGAGGGGACCGAGAAGGAGCTGGCGATCGACATCAGCTCGTTGCGCGCCCAGACCGGCTACATCACCCTCGACGACGGCTACGGCAACACGGGGTCGTGCTCGTCGGCGATCACGTTCATCGACGGCGACAAGGGGATCCTGCGCTATCGCGGCATACCGATCGAGGAGATCGCCGGGAAGTCCTCGTTCGTCGAGACGGCGTGGCTGGTCATCTTCGGGCACCTGCCTACGATCGAGGACCGCGAGCGCTTCTCCGGACTGCTCACCGAGAGCAGCCGGCTCGATGAGAGCATGCGCAAGCACTTCGAGGGGTTCCCGCCCAATGGCCACCCGATGGCCATCCTCTCGGCGATGATCAACGCCCTGTCGACCCACGAGCCGGTCGTCATCGACGATGACCGTGACTTGGAGGAGGCCGCGGCCCGGCTCATGTCCAAGGTCCGCACCATCGCCGCGGCGTCCTACAAGGCCTCGGTGGGCGAGCCGATCGTCTACCCGCGCTACGACATGAAGTACGTCGAGAACTTCCTGCACATGATGTTCTCGGTTCCGTACCGTGACTACGAGCCCACCCCGGAAGTGTCCGCGGCGCTCAATCTCTTCCTGGCCCTGCACGCCGACCATGAGCAGAACTGCTCGACCTCGACGGTGCGAATGGTCGCCTCCAGCCAGGCCAACATGTTCGCCTCCTGCTCGGCTGGCGTCTGCGCGCTCTGGGGGCCGCTGCACGGCGGAGCAAACGTTGCGGTCATCGAGATGCTCGAACAGATCCGGGACAGCGGCATGCCGGTCAGCGAGTATGTCGCCAAGGTCAAGGACAAGCAGTCCGGGATCAAGCTCATGGGCTTCGGCCACCGCGTCTACCGCAACTTCGACCCGCGTTCGAAGATCCTCAGGAAGGCCGCGGACGACCTGTTGGCCTCGATGAAGATCGAGGATCCGCTGCTGGATCTGGCTCAGGAGCTCGCCGATGTGGCGCTGTCCGACGACTACTTCGTCGAGCGCAAGCTTTACCCGAACGTCGACTTCTACTCCGGCACCATCCTGCGGGCCATCGGCATCCCCCTCAACATGTTCACCGTGATGTTCGCCATCGGCCGGATGCCCGGCTGGATCGCCAACTGGAAGGAAATCCACGACGACCCCAAGGGCCGGATCTACCGTCCCCGTCAGGTCTACGTCGGCCACACCGGCGAGCACTGGATGCCGCGTGAGGACCGGCACTACGACGAGGACTGATCCCTCGGGCTCCGGCCGGGGTCAGCAGCAAAACCCAGCCAGCAACAGCTCAGCGGCGCTTCGGTCGGTCCCGGCCGAAGCGCCGCTGCGCTGGCACGTCGAAGTCGTCACAGAGCGCGGCCCACACCTGGCGCGGCGGTATGCCGTCCGCCAAAGCCGCGTCGGCCGTGCGGTTCCCGAGGGCGACCAGGACGTGCGAGCGAAGCAGGCTCGCGGCATACCCCTGCCCGAACTCCTCCGCGACCAAGGTGGCCAGCTCGCTGTAGCGCACCCGGCGAGTGTGCCACGGTCGGTCCACGGGGCGCGGCGTGTGACAGCCTGCGAGCGATACGGGAGTACGGGTCGGGTGCTACGGTGATCCACATGAAGACCACGATCGACATTCCGGACGCTCTGGCGGCGGACGCCAAGCAGCTAGTCCGAGAGAGCGGGGTGACTCTGCGCGATCTGGTGGTCACCGGCCTGCGGGCCGAGGTGCAGCGACGCAGAAGCGCGCCGCGCGTCGATTTCGTCTTTCCCACCGTCGACGGCAACGGTCTGTTGGCCGATCTTGCCCCCGGTGAGGTCATTGATCGCTCATACGGCTTCGCTGCGGCTTCGGGTTCACGCCGGTGATTGCTCTTGACACCAACGTGCTCGTCTATGCCCACCGTGAGGACTCACCGCATCACGAAGCGGCTACGAGGGCCCTGACTGATGGGGTGGCAGCGGCGGGTGGCGTCGCGATCCCTTGGCCCTGCCTCCACGAGTTTCTCGCCGTTGTCACCCACCCACGGATCTATGACCCGCCCACACCTGTCGTCACCGCCCTGTCTGCAGTCCAGGCCCTCGTTGACGCCCCCTCGATTCACGTCATCGGGGAAGGGGCGAGCCACCTTGAGTGGCTGACCGACCTCCTGAAGTCCGGGGCCGCTGTGGGCCCGCGAGTGCACGACGCACGCATCGCGGCAATCTGTCTCGCTCACGGAGTCGACGCACTCTGGTCGGTCGACCGTGACTTCTCCTGGTTTCCGTCACTCAAGGTCGTCAATCCGCTCATCAACGGACTGACCGGCAGGTAAGCAAGCACCACGCACCTCGGTGTCAACGTGGCGACGTCCGAGCCCGCTGGTGGCCTCGCGCCGAGGGCGGCCGTCAGCGCCGGGTCGGCGCCCACCCGGTCAGCACCATGACTGCACCGCCGAACTGCCGCGCCAACTCGGCTCGGTCCGAGTCGGCAACGACGCCCACCTCGACGATTACAGCGCAGTCCTTAGGTGAGATGTACGAGGCGAAGGTCGTGTCCTGGCTCCAGACGAACGAGCGGAGCCGTTGCTGCGCGTCGGCCAGCTCGGCTTGGGTGCGCTCGCACTGCGTGACCCCGACGGTCAGGGGGCCTGCACCGCGCGGATGCGGTCGGTCCACAGGCTCCGGTCCGCGCCGCGGCCGAGCACGACGGCGACGGTCCCGTCCGCCTCGAACGACAAGCCGACGACAGCCTCGGGGTGGGCGGCGACGAGGGCGGCCAGCGCTGGCATGCCGGGCTCGGAGCCGACCGTGGGGTTCGCTGCGGGCGAGTCCACCTTGTCCGTTACCCCCCAGCTCGTCGTCGAGTGCGCAGCCGGCAGGTCAGGCCCGCTCAGGGCTTCGTGGCCGATCTGGGCGGCGACCAGGGCCATCACGATCGGCACGAGCACCGTCAGCACGGCAAGGGCGGCCACGCCACGCCGACGTCGCGCCTCGCGCCGACGAAGGGAGCTGATTACGGTGTCCACGGGGGGGCCTCGCCAGTCGCCTGCGGCCTTGTCGAGAAGGGCTTTCACGTTATCCATGACCCGCTCCTGACCGATAGGAGTCCGCTGACCTGCCGACCTCGTCGTCGTCCACATCAGCTCCTACCGACATTGACCCGGCGAAGGCGCCGAAGGTTCCCTGGGCGGTCTGCTCGATGGCGGACCGTGCCACGACATCTCCTGGTCTGGCCTCATCGTTGAGGACAACTCGGAATCGGCCGGGGAACTCGCGTCGGTGGCGCGATAAGCCTCAGGTCGCATGACGTTGTCGGTGGGGCGTGACAGGGTGGACCCCGACATGGCCTCCGACGTCTTGACCCGCTTCTCCCCCGCGACCGCCGAGTGGTTCCGGGGGTCGTTCGTCGCGCCCACGCCCGCCCAGGAGGGCGCGTGGGAGGCGATCTCGTCGGGCCATCATGCGCTCGTCGTCGCGCCGACCGGGTCGGGCAAGACGCTCGCGGCATTCCTGTGGGCGTTGGACCGGCTCGCGGTCGCGCCCGTGCCCGAGGACCGGACCCGCCGGTGTCGCGTCCTCTATGTGTCGCCCCTCAAGGCCCTCGCGGTCGACGTCGAGCGCAACCTGCGCTCGCCGCTCGTCGGGATCGGACATGCCGCCGCCCGATTGGGTATGCCGCTCCCCCAGGTTCGCGTGGCCGTCCGGTCGGGCGACACCCCCGCCGCCGACCGGCGCGGGTTTGTCCGCGACCCGGCGGACATCCTCATCACGACGCCGGAGTCGCTGTTCCTCATGCTCACCTCGGCGGCGCGGGAATCGCTGGCGGGGGTCGAGACGGTCATCCTCGACGAGGTCCATGCCGTCGCGGGCACCAAACGCGGCGCGCACCTGGCGGTGACCCTGGAGCGCCTCGACGCCCTGCTGGAGCGGCCCGCGCAGCGGATCGGCCTGTCCGCCACGGTGCGCCCGATCGAGGAGGTCGCGCGGTTCCTGGCCGGTGGTCGGCCGGTTGACATCGTCGCTCCGCCCTCGACGAAGGAATGGGACCTGCAGGTCGTCGTCCCGGTCCCCGACCTCGGCGAGTTGGGGGCCCCCACCGGCGACCTGTCCGGGCCAGCCGCGGGTGAGCCGGCCAGGGCGTCGATCTGGCCGCACGTCGAGGAGCGGATCGTCGACCTCGTTGCGGCCCATCGCTCCACGCTGGTCTTCGCCAATTCGCGGCGTCTGGCCGAGCGGCTGACCTCCCGGCTCAACGAGATCTGGGAGGAGCGGCTTGAGGAGTCGGCCGATCCGGGCCACAGGTCTGAGACGGCGGGCAGCGGCGATCCGGGAGTCGGGGCTGGGACGGGAGCACACGGCATACCGGCGGGGGGTCGGGGCACCGGGCTCGCCGGGGGGATGCCCGCGCAGGTCATGGCGCAGGCGGGTGCGGCCCGGGGTGCCCCGCCGTTGTTGGCACGCGCGCACCATGGCTCAGTGAGCAAGGAGCAACGGTCGCTCATCGAGGAGGACCTCAAAGCCGGGCGGCTGCCGGCCGTCGTCGCGACCAGCAGCCTGGAGCTCGGCATCGACATGGGGGCCGTCGACCTCGTCGTCCAGGTCGAGTCCCCGCCGTCGGTCGCCAGCGGTCTGCAGCGGGTCGGCCGCGCCGGGCACCAGGTGGGGGCGGTGTCTCGAGGGGTGCTGTTCCCGAAGTTCCGCGGCGACCTGGTCCAGACGGCCGTGGTCGTCGAGCGGATGCGAGCCGGGGCCATCGAGTCGATGCGCGTCCCGGCCAACCCGCTCGACGTGTTGGCCCAACACATCGTGGCCATGTGTGCCCTCGAAGACTGGCCGGTCGACGACCTGGAGGCCCTGGTCCGTCGAGCGGCGCCCTTCGCGGGGCTGTCCCGGTTGGTGCTGGAGTCGGTCCTCGACATGCTCTCGGGCCGCTACCCGTCCGACGAGTTCGCCGAGCTGCGACCGCGGATCGTCTGGGATCGCGTCGCTGGGACGCTGCACGGGCGCAAGGGCGCCCAACACTTGGCCGTCACCTCGGGCGGCACCATCCCCGACCGCGGCCTGTATGCCGTGTTCCTCGCCTCCGGCGACGGTCCCGGTCGGCGGGTCGGTGAGCTCGACGAGGAGATGGTCTACGAGTCGCGGGTGGGTGACACCTTCACCCTGGGGACCTCCACCTGGCGGATCGAGGACATCACCCACGACCGGGTGCTCGTCACGCCGGCCCCGGGCCAGCCGGGCAGGCTGCCGTTCTGGAAGGGCGACACCCTCGGTCGGCCGGCCGAGCTCGGCGCGGCGGTCGGGGCGTTCGTCCGTGAGATCGGCGGGCTGCCCGAGGCGGCGGCTCGCCACCGGGTCGGCGCGGCCGGCCTGGACGACTGGGCGACCGGCAACCTGTTGGGCTACCTCGCAGAGCAACGCGAGGCGATCCCCCAACTGCCCACCGACCGGATGATCGTCATCGAACGCTTCCGCGACGAGCTCGGCGACTGGCGGGTGGTCGTCCATTCGCCGTTCGGCAGTCCGGTGCACGCGCCGTGGGCGTTGGCGGTGGCGGCCCGGATGCGCGAGCGGTTCGGCGTCGACGTCCAGGCGATGCACGGGGACGACGGCATCGTCCTGCGCCTGCCCGACGTCGACCTGGATCTCGACCTGCATCTCGACAACGGCATCGACCCCCCACACGGTCCCGCCCGCGACGGCGCGCCCGATGCCAGGATGGGCGGCGACGACCTGACCGCACGACCCGGCGGCGGCTCAAGGAACGGTCCGACGGCCCGCAACACCGACGCGTTCACCCAGGAGTTGCTCGACCTCATCCTGCTCGAGCCCGACGAGGTCGCCGACCTCGTCACCGCCCAGGTGGGCGGGTCGGCGCTGTTCGCGGCCCGGTTCAGGGAGTGTGCCGCTCGCGCGCTGCTGCTGCCTCGGCGCCGACCCGGCCGTCGCCAGGCCTTGTGGCAACAACGCCAACGGGCCTCGCAACTGCTTGAGGTGGCCAGCCAGTACCCGTCCTTTCCCATCGTGTTGGAGGCTGTCCGCGAATGCGTTCAAGACGTCTTCGACGTCCCTGGCCTGGTGGGTCTCATGCGGGCCATCCAGGCACGCGAAGTCAGCGCCCTGGCGGTCCAGACCACTGTCCCCTCCCCGTTCGCCCGCTCGCTGTTGTTCGGCTACGTCGCGCAATACCTCTACGAAGGTGACTCACCGCTCGCCGAACGGCGGGCAGCTGCGCTCGCCCTCGACCCGACGTTGCTCGCCGAGTTGCTCGGCACCGGCGAGGGGCTCTCGCTGCGCGACCTGCTGGACCCGGCCGCCGTCGCGGCCACCGAGGCCGAGTTGCAGCGACTCGTGCCCGATCGGGCCGCCCGCGACGCTGAGGATCTGGCCGACCTCATCCGCGTGCTGGGGCCGCTGGACCTCGACGGGCTGGTCGCCCGCACCACGATCTCCGACCCTCGGATCGTCGGCGAGTGGCTGGTGGATTTGGAGGTGTCCCGCCGGATCATCCGGGTCCGGATCGGCGGTCAGGAGCGTTGGGCCGCCGTCGAGGACGCCGGTCGCTTGCGCGATGCCCTCGGCTCGTCCCTGCCCGTCGGCGTGCCCCAAGCCTTCCTCGCTCCGGTGCCTGATCCCTTGGGGGACCTGGTGGCCCGCTTCGCCCGCAGCCATGGGCCGTTCGGCGTTTCGGCGGTCGCGGCGTGGCTCGGCCTCGGCCCGGCCGTCGTGCGTGACGCCCTGCGCCGCCTGGTCGCTGCGGGCCGGGTGGTCGAGGGTGAACTCCGCCCGGAAGGAAGTCATGATGCAGCCGGAGTCGGCCGGGGCACTGACTACTGCGATAGCGGCGTCCTGCGCACCCTGCGCCGCCGGTCGCTCGCTGCCCTCCGCGCCGAGGTCGAGCCGGTCGGCCCCGCCGACTACGCGCGGTTCCTCCCCGCCTGGCAAGGAGTCGGCGGGTCCTTGGGTGGCCCTGAAGGGCTGCTGCGGGCGATCGAGCAGCTGGGCGGGGCGGTGCTGCCCGCCAGCGCGGTGGAAAGCCTCGTCCTGCCGTCCCGGGTGACGGCATACCAATCGGCGTGGCTGGACGAGCTCCTGGCCGCCGGCGAGGTGCTCTGGCAGGGGCACGGCGCCCTCCCCGGCGACGATGGGTGGGTCTCCCTGCACCTGGCCGACCTCGCCCCCGTGACGATGACGGCACCGACCGAGACCGTCCACCTCGGACCAGTGCACACGGCCATCCTCGACTGTCTAGGCAACGGCGGCGCCTTCTTCTTCCGGACCCTGGCAGACGCTGTGTCGCAGAGCGCCGGGCCGACCACCGACGACCAGGTCCGTGCCGCGCTGTGGGACCTGGTGTGGGGCGGACGGGTGAGCGGCGACACCCTCGCACCCCTGCGCGCCCTGCTCGGCGGTGGCCGGACCGCCCATCGCCGCCGTCCCACGACCGGAGCCCGCGGCCGGTATGCCGCCCGCTCCGCCGTCCTCGGTCGCCCCACGACAGGTCTCGGTTCGGCCGAATCGACGCCGGGCGGGGCCCTCGGTCGCGCGCCACGGTTCTCCGCGACAGCAGGCGATGTCGTCGGACGCTGGGCGCTGCTGCCGAGCCGAGAGGCGGACCCGACGGTCACGGCATACACGAGGGCGGAAGTGCTCTTGGACCGCTATGGGGTGCTGACCCGCGGCTCGGTGGCGGCCGAGGACGTGCCCGGCGGCTTCGCCGGGGTCTACCGGGTGCTGGCCGCGGCGGAGGAGTCCGGGCGGGTGCGCCGGGGCTACTTCGTCGAGGGGCTTGGCGCTGCCCAGTTCGGGTCGACGGGAGCCGTCGACCGCCTGCGCGCCGGCGTCCGTCCGCTCGGGGATGCGCCGCGCTCCGCTCCTCCGGCACTCGTCCTGGCCGCGTGCGACCCGGCCAACCCCTTTGGCGCCGCCCTGCCTTGGCCGACCCGCGATCCAGTCGACGGCGGCGGCCGTGGGCATCAGCCCGCCCGCAAGGCCGGAGCCCTCGTCGTGCTCGTCGACGGCGAACTCGTGCTCTACGTCGAGCGAGGTGGTCGGTCGTTGCTCACGTGGAGCGAAGACCCGACCCCGTTGCAGGCCGCCGCCGATAGCTTGGCGCTGGCCGTTCGCGAAGGCGTCCTGGGCAAGCTCACCGTCGAACGCACCGACGGCACCCCGGTGCTTCGCTCCGATCACGCGCTCACTGAGGCGCTGGCCCGGGCCGGTTTTCATGCGACGCCTCGCGGCCTCCGGCTGCGCCGATGAGTCCTCCCTTACCAGGCCCCGACGAGAGGGCCACATCGATCAACCCACCGGCCAATGCCCGAGGGTGACACGGTCTGGCGCACCGCAGCCCGCCTGCACGAGGCGCTGGCGGGCCACCCGCTGGAGCGGGCCGACCTGCGCTGGCCGTCGCTGGCGACCGCGGAACTGCGCGGCGCCCGCACCGTCGAGGTTCGTTCTCGCGGCAAGCACCTGCTGCATCGGCTCGACTCTGGCCTCACCCTCCATTCGCACCTGCGGATGGAGGGGCAGTGGCGGATCGAAGCCACGCAGGCGGTCACGGCCCGGACGTTGACGAACGACCACCTGCGGGCCGTCCTGGGCACGGCACAGTGGACCGCCTTGGGGCTGCGGTTAGGGATGCTCGACCTCGTCGCCACCGACGCCGAGGACACTGTGGTCGGGCATCTCGGGCCCGATCTGCTCGGCGCCGACTGGGATCCGGAGCTGGCCGGGGCACACCTCGCGGCATCGATGCAGACCATCGGCGCCGCCCTGCTGGACCAACGGGTCCTCGCGGGAGTGGGCACCATGTATGCCGCCGAGAGCCTCTTCCTCGAACGCCTCGGACCGTGGACCCCGGCCGCGGACCTCCCCTCCGCCACCATCGCTGGCCTGGTCGCTCGCGCCCACCGACTGTTGGACGCGGGTCGGCGCCACGCCATTCAATCGACGACCGGCAGCACCCGCCGTGGCGAGACGACCTTCGTCCACGGGCGATCCGGTCGGCCGTGTCGCCGCTGTGGCACCACTGTTCGAGTGGCCATGGTCGGCGCGCCTCCCCAAGAGCGAACGATGTTCTACTGCCCGGGCTGCCAGGGCGGTCTCGGCCCCGCCGACGACGGTCGGCCCCAACGCCCCCTGGGCGCTACGGCACCAACGACATTCCCAACCCGGCGCCGGGGCCCA
>JBGAQN010000103.1:0-7014 GCA_044220725.1 Dermatophilaceae bacterium | reverse complement strand
ACCTCTGGACCGCCAACCCGCCTCGGGTCCTGCGCTCGGGCGCGTTGGGCGTCCGTGACCTGGCCGCGCTGGCCCGCGACCTCGACGTCGAGCCTGCCCACGCGGCGTGGCTCGCCGAAGTGGCGCTGGCCGCCGGCCTCATCGTCGATGACGGCGAGCTGACACCGGCCTTCACACCGACCCCCGAGTTCGACGTGTGGCGATCGCAATCGGCCGGATCCCGATGGGCGAGCGTCGCGCAGGCCTGGTGGGAGAGCCCGCGAGCGGCATACCTCGTGGGGACGCAGCGACCCGCCGGCGGGACGGTGGGCGCCCTCGGTCCGGAGGTGCGCTGGCCGGCGGTCCGGGGCATCCGCGCCGACGTCCTGCGCGAGCTGGCGGCCCTGCCCCCAGGGAGCGCCCCACCACCCGAATCGGTCACCGAGCGAGTGACCTGGCGTCGTCCGCTGGCCGACCGGCGGGCCCTCACCGAGGCGAGCGTTGCCGTGCTGCGAGAAGCCGACTGGCTTGGGGCGACGGCGCTCGGCGCGCTCAGCGGGCTGGGGCGTGGCCTTGCTGATGGCGGGCCAACCGCCCACCTCGCCGAGACGGCTGACGCCACCCTGCCCCCATCGGTCGACCACGTGCTGCTGCAGGCAGACCTCACCGCCATCGCTCCCGGCCCGTTGGACGGTGCGCTCGGTAGGTTCATGCGACTGGTGAGCGACGTCGAATCCCGCGGTGGCGCAACGGTGTTGCGCCTCTCGGCCGAGTCGGTGCGGCGAGCGCTGGACAGCGGATGGACCGCCGATGAGGTGCTCGACACGCTCCGGGTGTCGAGCCGGACGCCCGTGCCCCAGCCCCTGGACTACCTCGTCCGGGACGTCGCCCGGCGGCACGGGCAGACGCGGGTCGGCGGCGCGACGGCATACATCCGCTCGGACGACGAGGCCGTGCTGGCGGCCTTGCTCGCCGACCGGGGCCTGTCGCGGGCCTTGTTGCGCCGGATCGCCCCGACCGTGCTGGTCTCGCAGTCCGATCCGGCGGTGCTTGTCGATCTGCTGCGGGCCGGGGGCTACGCCCCTGCGCGCGAGACCTTCGACGGGGTGATCGTCGTCGACCGCCCTGCTCCACGACGGGCCAGATCGACCCAGGCACGCGGCATACCGGAGCCGACCTTGCCGCCCCTCACCGCAGCGACGGCGACGTCCTTGGTCGCTGCGTTGCGCGCCGCCCCGAAGCGTCCGGTCGCGGGTGGGCCTCCGCGCGGTCCGCTGTCAGGCACACCGCACGAGACGAGTTCATTGCTGCGACAAGCGGTTTCCGACTCGCTCGCCGTATGGATCGGGTATGCCGACGGCAACGGCCGGACTGCGCGGCACCTCGTCCGTCCCGTGCGCATGGAAGGCGGCCGCGTGTATGCCGTGTCCGGCGAGTCCGACGCCGAACAGCTCTACCTCCTCCATCGGATCACCGGCGCCGCGGCCGGGTGAGCATCGGCAACGGATCAGGTGCCGGCGAGTGCCGTCACGACCCGGGAGGCCGACGGTCGCCCGAGGAGCCCGGCCAGCCAGGCGGACGTCTCGATGAGGGCCGACAGATCCACGCCGGTCTCCACACCGGCGCCGTGCAACGCCCAGACGAGATCCTCGGTGGCCAGGTTGCCAGTCGCGGACTTGGCGTAGGGACAGCCGCCCAGCCCGCCCGCCGACGAGTCGACGATGGTGACCCCTTCGCGCAACGCGGCCAGGGTGTTGGCGAGGGCCTGTCCGTAGGTGTCGTGGAAGTGCACGGCGACCCGATCCCGCCCGATCCCAGCAACGTCCAGCCCGTCGAGCAACGCGACCACCTGACCGGTGGTGGCCACGCCGATCGTGTCACCGAGGCTCAACTCGTCGCAGCCCAGATCCATGAGCTGGCGCGAGACGTCGACCACCTGGCCGACGGGGACGTCACCCTCCCAGGGGTCGCCGAAGCACATCGAGACATAGGCGCGCACCCAGAGGCCTGATCCGCGGGCCCGCTGAACAACCGGCGCGAACATCGCCATCGACTCGGCAATGCTCCGGCCAAGGTTGCGCTGGGCAAAGGTCTCGGTGGCTGAGCCGAAGATCGCGATGGCCTGACAGCCGGCCTCGAGCGCTCGATCGAGCCCACGCACATTGGGGACGAGGACCGGCCGGTTGCGGCCGGTGCCATCCGGTCCGAGCAGCGCGAGGACCTCGGCCGCATCGGCCAGTTGCGGGACCCAGGCCGGGTTGACGAAGGAGGTGGTCTCGACCATCGGCAGCCCGGCACCGACGAGTCGGCGGATCAGTTCAGCCTTGACGGCGGCGGGGACGACCGACTTCTCGTTCTGCAGGCCGTCGCGTGCCCCGACCTCATAGATCCTCACGCGTGCGGGCAGCGCGGGATCCCGCTGCACCTGTGGGGTTCGCACCGCTCGCCTCCAGTCGTCGCCAGACCCGTCGTCTGGCCGATTCTCTCAGGATCGGGCCAGGCTGAGCTGGACCGTGTGAGCGGGTAGTCTCGCCGCGAGGACAGGAGCAGACGATGAGCGACGTGGACAGCACTCGCCCCAGGGGGACGACGCCAGAGCCGCAAGGCCCCCAGGATCCCTGGACAATTCCGCCTGCCCCCACCGAGGTGTTCGCCGCGCCCGCCTTTGCGCCGCTGGCCGACCCGGCCGCCGAGCCCGTTCCGCCGCCGCAACACTATGTCCCGCCCGTGAGCTACCCGTCGGCCCAGCCGTATGCCGTGGGCCAGGGCCACCCGCCCCAGGGCCACCCACAACCTAGCTACCCACAGCAGGGCTACCCGACGCAGGGCTACCCACAGCCGAGCTATCCACAGCCGAGCTACCCGCCACAGACCTACCCGTCGCAGGGTTACCCCGCCCCTAGCGGCACGGCATACCCCCCGCCAAGCGGCACGGCATACCCCTCGCCTGGCGGGTATGCCTATCCGGGGATGGGCTATCCGGCACCCGCGGCAGCGCATGTCGCACCGAGGAACACGTCGGCGGCCATTCTGCTTGGCGTGGCGATCCTGGCGATCCTCGCCACCGGGATCATCGGCCCACCAAGCGGGGTGATGGCGGTCCTGTCGATGAAGCACAACACCACCGACCCGGCCCGTGCCGCTCGCCTGGCCACGCGCGGGTGGATCGTCTTCGCCATCAACGCCGTGATCGGGATGTTCGCCATCGTCGCGCTGTTCTGGTGGCTGGCCAACAACCGTTGAGCCGATGACCGGGGGGCCGCTCATCGTCCAGAGCGACAAGACGTTGCTGCTGGAGGTCGACCACGCCGGCGCCGAGGCTGCGCGCCGCGACATCGCGCCGTTCGCCGAGCTGGAACGCGCGCCCGAACACGTCCACACCTACCGGATCACCCCGCTCGGATTGTGGAACGCCCGCGCCGCCGGACACGACGCCGAGCAGGTCATCGACGCGCTCCTTCGCCATAGCCGGTATGCCGTCCCGCAAGCCCTGCTCGTCGACATCGCCGAGACGATGGCCCGCTATGGCCGACTAACCATCGAGAAGGATCCTGCGTACGGTCTGGTGCTACGCACGAGCGACCGTCCGGTCCTCGAGGAAGTGCTGCGGCATCGGCGGATCGAGCCGCTGCTCGGCGAACGGATCGACCCCGACACGATCCTCGTCCACCCCTCCGAACGTGGCCACCTCAAGCAGCAACTGCTCAAGGTCGGCTGGCCCGCCGAAGACCTCGCGGGCTATGTCGACGGCGAGGCCCACCCGATCGCGCTTCGCGAAGAGGGCTGGACGATGCGGCCCTACCAACGTCAGGCGGTCGAGGGCTTCTGGCACGGCGGGTCCGGCGTCGTCGTCCTGCCGTGCGGTGCCGGCAAGACGATCGTCGGTGCTGGCGCGATGGCGGCAGCGGGGGCGACGACCCTCATCCTCGTGACCAACACCGTGGCCGCCCGACAGTGGAAGGACGAGCTCCTGCGGCGAACCTCCCTGACGGAGAAGGAGATCGGCGAATACTCGGGGACCCGCAAGGAGATCCGCCCGGTGACCATCGCGACCTACCAGGTGCTGTCGGTCCGCCGCCGTGGGGTCTATCCCCACCTTGAGCTGCTCGACGCCCGCGACTGGGGTCTGGTCGTCTACGACGAAGTCCACCTGTTGCCTGCGCCGATCTTTCGGATGACCGCCGACCTGCAGGCCCGCCGCCGCCTCGGCCTCACCGCCACCCTCGTGCGTGAGGATGGCCGCGAGGGCGACGTCTTCTCCCTCATCGGGCCGAAACGGTTCGACGCCCCGTGGAAGGACATCGAGGCGCAGGGCTGGATCGCTCCCGCGGATTGCGTCGAAGTCCGGGTCACGCTGGGGCAGGGCGAGCGGATGGCGTATGCCGTCGCCGAGGCCGACGACCGCTATCGCCTGGCCTCCTGCACCCCCGCCAAGGAGCGGGTCGTGCAGGAGCTGGTGGCACGGCATACCGGAGAGCCGACTCTGGTCATCGGGCAGTATCTGGACCAACTCGCCACTCTCGCCGAGCGATTGGCGTCGCCGCTCATCACGGGCGAGACGAGCGTCGCGGAGCGGCAGCGGCTCTTCGACGCGTTCCGCTCCGGCGAGGTCGCGCTGCTGGTTGTCAGCAAGGTGGCCAACTTCTCGATCGACCTGCCCGAGGCATCGGTGGCGATCCAGGTGTCGGGGACGTTCGGGTCGCGCCAGGAGGAGGCCCAGCGGCTCGGGCGGGTCCTGCGCCCGAAAGGCGACGGCCGGACCGCCCACTTCTACACGATCGTGTCGAGAGACACCGTCGACGCCGACTATGCGGCGCATCGGCAGCGGTTCCTCGCCGAGCAGGGTTATGACTATCGGATCGTCGACGCCGACGACCTGCGTCAGGACTCGGGACCGGACGGCCGTCGATAGACCGCAAGCGAATCCTCGTCGACGTCCGCTGCGCTGGCCGGGCCAGCGGGCGCCGCCGGCTCATCGGCCCCGCCGTCTTCGGGCTCCAGGGCAGCCCCGTCAGGCTCTGGGAGTTCAGGGGCCACCTGGGAGTCCGGCACCGGCACAGTCGGCAGTGGACCGAAGCCCAGCCGCGCGAAGGTCCAGGTCAGAATCACCCCGAAGATCCCGACTAATCCCCACACGGCGAATTGGCCATCGAACAGGCCGACACTGTCGGGACCCCACATCGGCCTGGCCGCCTCGTAGGCGGCGTCCCGAGACACGACCCCGAGCACACCCACGACTCCAAGGGCGACGGAGAACACCGCTCCGACAGCCGCGACCGACCGCAGGTGGAACGACCGGCCTCGCACCGCCCATATGGCGGTCACGACCGCGGCCGCCACCAGCCCGAGCAAGGACAGTGCCGCCACCAGCCCGAGCAAAGACAGTTCCGCGGGCGCCAGCAAAGGGGTTCCCAAGCTCAGGGCAAGGGTGACCCCGAACCGGGCCAGCCACCCCACCGGCTCGGGATTGGCGTCACCGGGGATCAAGGTGCCGTTCTCGTCGTAGAAGGGCGCCTGCTGGAAGAGTTGCTCGGGCAACGAGGTCACCGCACGGACCACCAGGACCGCCCACAGCGCGGGCGCGGCATACAGAATCCAGGCCAGCCACAGCGGGAACGTGCGGCGCAGCAACGCTGGGACGTCGACCCCCTGGGGCTCCATGGACCGCACGCTACGCCAGGAGGCGTGCGCGGCGGGCGATGACGCCGACGCGGTTCCACAGCGTCGTCACAGGATCCGCTCAGCGGACACCCAAGGGCCCGGGATGCCATGAGGCGAGCGCCACTCCCGGCGACCCGGCGCGAAGGAGACCCCGATGAGCCACCTCGACACCCAGGGCCCGTCACCCGACCCGTGGGCCTCGGCAGCCCCTACGACGACGCTGCCCGCGGCCCACCCGGCGCCCACCTACCCGCCGCCCGCGGCGCCGCTCTACCCGCCCGCTGCCGGTGCGGCATACCAGCCGCCGGTGAAGCAGAAGCGCCGACTCGGTGACCTCGTCGTCGTCAGCCTCCTCTCCGCGGGGCTGGCGTCCGGCGGCACGTATGCCGTGGCCCGCACCTTCCCGGGAACCCCCGCGAGCGCTACCCCGGCGTCCCAGAGCGCCCCCGCCGCACCCGCCCAGGCACCGGTGATCCAAGCCGACGGCACGGCACCCAACTGGGCGGCCACTGCAAAGGCCGTCTCGCCGAGCGTCGTTGCGATCAAGGTGACCAGCGCGCAGGCCGACGGCGAAGGCTCCGGCGTCATCATCGACAAGGTCGGCCACATCCTCACCAATAACCATGTGGCGACCGGCGCGGGCACCGGCGCGCAGATCTCGGTCACCTTGGACGACGGCCGCACGTATGCCGCCAAGATCGCCGGCACCGACCCCTCCACCGACCTGGCCGTGCTTACCCTCACCAACCCGCCGAGCGACCTGACCCCGATCGTGTTCGGGGACAGCGATGCCCTGTCGGTCGGCGACCCGGTGATGGCCGTCGGCAACCCGCTTGGTCTGGCTGGGACGGTGACGACGGGCATCGTGTCCGCGCTCAACCGGCCGGTGTCGACAGGTTCTTCGCAAGGGGCTCGCGGTCAGACCGCCGCCGACACCGTCGTGACGAACGCGATCCAGACCTCGGCGGCGATCAATCCCGGCAACTCCGGCGGCGCCTTGGTCACCGCCGATGGTCGACTGGTGGGGATCAACTCCTCGATTGCCTCACTGGGATCGGCGGGAAGCCAAAGCGGCAACATCGGCATCGGCTTCGCGATCCCGGCCAATGAGGCCAAGACGATCGCCGACCAACTCATCGCAACAGGCTCCGCGCAGCACGCCTACCTCGGCGTGTCCTCCGCCGATGGCACCGTCACCGACGGGTCATCGCAGCGGGCGGCGGCCGTGCTCAAGTCCGTGAGCCCCGGAACTCCTGCTGCCACAGCCGGATTGCGCTCTGGCGACGCCGTTGTCGCCATGAACGGCGACCGGGTGGACTCGTCCCTGGCCCTGGTTGCGGCGATCCGTGAGAAGGCCGTCGGGACGCAGGTCAC
>JBGAQN010000102.1:0-7127 GCA_044220725.1 Dermatophilaceae bacterium | reverse complement strand
CCACCACAGCTTCAAACACCACGCCGGCTGGACCATCCACCTCAACCCCGACAACGCCACCCTCACCTGGACCGCACCCACCGGCCGCACCTACACCACCCACCCCCACGACAAACGCGACACCGCCGCCTGAGCCGGCGTGGCGGCATACTCGCGGCAAAGACTCGGCGCTCGCGAACACGAGGCGAGGTAGCGTCGGATCGTGGTGACACGGCGGGTGGTGCAGATCCCGGGGACGGCGGTGGCCTCGGGCCTGATCGTCCTCGGCGGGGTCGCTGCCCTCATTGCGCTGACCTGGGTGGTGGCCGGCGGGCCGGTCGACTATGTCTCAACCTCGCCGCCGACCGCCGGACGCTCCCTCGACGTCCCACAGCCGACGGCGGTGGTGACCTACTTCGGTGTGCAGGGCGGGGACGTCGGCGATGCGGGGCTGCCGGGCTGGCTCATCGTCCTGATTCAACTCCTCCTCATGGGCGTCGCGTCGTTCCTGCTCTACCTCATCGTGCTGCTGGTCCGGGCCGGGTGGCGGTTGCTCCTGGGCCTGCGGGTGCACGAGACGGCCCTGCCCCCACCGGGAACCTCCGTCCCGCTGCCTGACGTGCCCGAACAGTTGACGGGTGCAGCAGCCGAGGAACGTCGAGCGAAGCTCATCCACGGCGAGACGCGCAACGCCGTCGTCGCATGCTGGGTCGACCTTGAGGCAGCCGCGGCCGAGTCCGGGCTTCCCCGCCAACGCGCCGAGACGCCAACCGAATACGTGTCAAGGGTCCTAGCGACGTGGGACATCGATGACCGTGCTCTCGATGACCTGGCGGCCCTCTATCGCGAGGCGCGCTTCTCCACTCACCAGATCACCGAGAGTCACCGCGAGCGCGCTGTCACCGACCTCGATCGACTCCACGCGGACCTCGCCGCTGCTGCGCCGCCGCCACCGAGCGGCCGCGAGGAGGGGCCTGGATGAAGGCCGCCTGGAGTCGCGTCAACACCGAGTGGCAAGCCCGGCTCATCCGGGTGGGCCTGGCCTTCGTCGTCGCGATCGTGCTCATGGCCGCCGTGGGTGCATCCCCGTCGGTGCCCCTGCTCGCCGGGCTGGTGGTCGCCACGCTAGGGCTGTGGTTCGCCATGGACACCCCGACCGCCACCCAGGATCGCAGTTGGCTGGCCGGCGACCTGTCGGGGGCGGCACTCTGGCGCGGGTCCGATCACGCCACCACATCCCTGGCCGAGCATCTCGCCCGCATCGAGGCGTCGCCAGCGACCACCGAGGAACTGTCCAGGCTCGTGCACGACCGGCTGCGCACCATTCTTGAGGCCTGGGTCTGGCGCACCCAACAGGTCGACCTGCGCCGCAACGCCGACTGGGCGACGTCGTTGCTGCCCGCAGATCTTGCCGACTTCTACTGCGGGCGGATCGACGCGCACGACCTGCGCCATGACCGGCTCGACCACCTGCTCACGAGAATCGAGAACCTGTGACCGCGTCGATCGCCGAGGTCTCCCGACTTGGATCCGCCATCCTCGACCAGGTCGAGCGGGCAGTGGTGGGCAAGCGAGAACCGCTCACCCTCGTCTTGGCCTGCATCCTCGCCGGCGGCCATGTGCTGCTGGAGGACTTCCCCGGGCTGGGCAAGACGCTGGCGGCTCGCTCGTTCGCCCAGGCCCTCGGCCTGGACTTCACTCGGGCGCAGTTCACCCCGGACCTACTTCCGGGTGACCTCACCGGTTCTTTCGTCTACGACCAGAAGTCGTCCGACTTCGTCTTCCGGCGCGGCCCCCTCTTCACGGGCCTGCTGCTGGCCGACGAGATCAACCGGACACCCCCCAAGACCCAGTCCGCACTCCTGGAAGCGATGCAGGAACGCCAGATCACCGTCGAGGGCCAGACATTCGTCCTCGACCAGCCCTTCCACGTCCTGGCCACCGCGAACCCCATCGAGTACGAGGGCACCTACCCACTCCCCGAAGCCCAGCTCGACCGGTTCCTCGCTCGCATCTCCTTCGGCTATCCCACCGCCGCCGAGGAAGTCGACGTCCTCGTCCGCCGTGTCGAGCGTCGCCGCGAAGAGAGCACGGTGGACCAGGTGACCGACGCGAAGGGCGTGCTCAGCCTTCAGTCCGCGGTGGAGACGGTCACCGTCGACCCCAGCATCGGCCGCTACTGCGTCGAATTGGCCCGCGCGACAAGACAACACGTGCACGTCCTGATGGGAGCATCGCCCCGCGGCAGCCTCGGTCTCATGCTCGTTGCGCGAGGGTATGCCGTGTTGCGCGGCCGCGACTACCTCACCCCCGAGGACGTCAAGGCCGTGGCCGAGCCCGTGCTCGCCCATCGCATCACCATCAAACCCGAGCTGTGGATGAGCGCCGCCAGTGGGCGGTCGGTGGTCGGCGATGTCCTGCGGTCGGTCGCAACCCCGACGCCCCGCGAACTTTCCTTCCATCGTCCAGACCCCGACGGTATGCCGCGATGACAGTGAGCCGAGGCGCGGACGGCCGGGTGAGCGGGCGGCATACGGCCGGGTGGGAGTTGACCAATGCACACGTTCGGGCGATCGTCCTCGGTGGGGTCGGCGCCCTAGCCGCAGTGATCTCCCACCGGATCGACCTGCTGGCCCTTGCTGTGCCTTTCCTCGTCGTGGCCAGTTGGGGCGCGATGACGCGACCCCGCGACCCGCTCGGCGTCCGCTCCCGCCTGGGCAACGACACCCTCGCGGAGGGCCAAGCCATTCGGTGGACGGCCGCCCTCGAGATACCGGCCCATGCCGACGAGACCACGGTGCGCCTCTCGCCGGGCGCCTTCGTCGACGAAGACCCGGCCACCGATCGGATCGCCGTGGCACGACCCGCGGACGGCACCTCGACCGAGCGGGTCATCCCGGCCCGGGTCACTCGGTGGGGCCGACGCCGGATCGGCCCGGGACTGGTGGCGGCCCGATCCCCGTGGTGGGCCTACCGCACGCCGGTCATCGAGGTGGGCGCCTTCGACGTGGTGGTCACCCCGGCGACGACCACCTTCGACGCGCATGCGCCGACCCCGCAACCCGAAGGGTTCGTCGGCGTTCACCACGCTGGACGGCTGGGCAGCGGGAGCGAGTTCGCGACGATCCGGCCGTTCCAGGTCGGGGACCGACTGCGCCGGATCCATTGGCCTGCCTCACAACGAACAGGGACACTCCAGGTCCGGACGACGCACGCCGACGCCGACGCCCATGTGGTGCTCGTCGTCGACGCCTTCAGCGACCTCGGCCCCCGCGAAGGCATCGACGGGCGGCCGACCAGTCTCGATCTCACCGTCCGCTCGGCCGCCGCGGTTGCCCAGCACTATCTGGGCTCCGGAGACCGGGTGTCGCTACGGGTCCTCGGGTCCGACGGCCCCGCCCGGCTACCAGCCGGATCGGGTCCGGAACAACGCCGCCGGGTCCTGGACGTGCTGGCCCGGATCACGCCGGCAGCCGACCGTGACCTCGCCACGGTGGCCGGGGTCGACGGGCTCTCCTCGGGATCGCTGGTCGTCATCTTCACGCCGATGGTCCACCATGCGATGGCCGCGGTGGTGGCCCGCACCGCATCCCGTGGCCTGACCACCATCGTCGTCGACACGTTGCCCACCCATCTGGGCGCCGACGCCGGCGACCCCTTCCTCAGCTTGGCCTGGCGGATCCGCCGCCTGGACCGCCAAGACGAGCTGCACCGGCTGCGCACCGCCGGTGTTCCTGTCGTGTCCTGGCATGGACCCGGAAGTCTGGACTTCGTGTTGCGCGACCTGGGTGCGCGGGCCCGATCCCCCCGGTTGGTCCGACGATGACCCGCGGTCGCTACGTCGCCAACGAACGCGCCGGCCGCTACCTGCGCTCCGGCGGGGCGCGACGTTCCGGATCGACTCGCGCGCGCCGCCCCCGCTCGAACCAGATGAGGGTCGCGTATGCCGTCATCCTCCTTGGCCCCGCGGCATACCTGGCGCTGCTGGCGGCGACCGCGTCGGGACTGTCGATGGGTTGGGTGGCGCTGGCCCTCGTCGGCCTGGTGCTGGTCCGCTCGCCCGACTCGGTGCTGTCGACCCTGGTGTGGTTGACGTTGGGCGCCCTGTGGTCGATGGTCACCGAACCGCATTGGCTGGTCCTGCCCGCGGCCGCGGTCGCCCTGTTGAGCCACCTAGCCACGGCCTACGTCGCTGGGGCCCCGCCTGACGCCACCGTCGACCGTGCTTTGGCGGGCGTCTGGGCGGGGCGGACCATCGTGGTCCTCGCGATCACCGCCGGTGTCTGGGCGTTGGGGACGGTGCTGTCCGGGCGAGAGCTCGCCGGGTCGGTGGCGCTCACGACCTCGGTGCTCGTGGGCATGTGTGGGTGGGCCTTGTCGGTTCGCGGCCGAGCGCAGTGATCCCCATCGGGCGGTCGCCGAGCTAGGTCGCGCTGCTCAGCCCACTGGCCCGATGAGGAACCACGGGTGGGTCCAGCCCGCCACCTGCCGTCGGTCATCGGCCAGGGCCTCGGCGTCCAGCTCACTGACCGAACCGGTGGCCGGGTCGTGCACCACGACACCATCGGTCCCGGGCACGAGCAGCGCGACGTGTCGGGGCAAGACCGCACTCCCGATGAACAGGATGCCAGGGCGCTCCGGCCCCAGGTGGCGAGCCAACGCCCGCACGAGCGCGACCCGCCGATCTCGTCCGACCCACCGCACAGTCACCGTCCGGTAACGCGTCCCCGGAGCAGCCGCGCCCGACTCGAGCTCACGGCATACGGCCCAGGGCGTGGTGCCCAGGGCGCGCGGCCACGGCACCTGCAGACGTCCGCCCGGACCGATCAGCGCGTTCGTGCGGGCGTGGACAAGCGCGTGGTATGCCGCGAGCCGCTCCTGAGGGGTGGCCCCGTCGGGGAAGGCGCGACCGTGCTTGGCTCCGGTCCGCACCCAGTCGGCCAGGGCGGGGTCGCGCAGCATCCTGGCCGTGGTGAGCGCCGTCGGTCCGCAGGTGCGGCCGTCCAACTGTTGCGGGGCGGGAGCGCCGGCAATGAGCTGAAAGCCCGCAGCGGAAGGGTCCACGATGCCGCCAGGCGAGGTTCAGCGCGGGGGCGGCGGTCGCCGTGGCAGGGCGGTGGGTTAGGCCGACTGGCGGCGTGGGGCGCGCTTGACCACGCGCGGGGCTTCGCGGCGCACGATCGTCGGGTTGACGTTGTCCAGGACAACCTCGCGGGTGATGACGACTCGGGCGATGTCGTTCTCGCTGGGGACGTCGAACATCACGGGCAGGAGGACTTCTTCCATGATGGCCCGCAGGCCGCGCGCGCCGGTGCCGCGCAGCAGGGCCTGGTCGGCGACCGCGTCGACGGCCTCGGGAGTGAACTCAAGCTCCACGCCATCGATCTCGAACATCCGCTGGTATTGCTTGACCAGGGCGTTACGCGGCTCGGTGAGGATCGCGACGAGGGCGGGGCGGTCGAGCGGGGTGACCGTCGTGATGACCGGGAGACGCCCGATGAACTCGGGGATGAGCCCGAACTTCATCAGGTCTTCGGGCATGACGTCCGAGTAGGACCAGCCCTCGTCCTTCGCGGTGTGCAGCTGGGAGCCGAAGCCCAGTCCCTTCTTGCCCGATCGAGCCTCGATGAGTTTCTCCAGACCGGCGAACGCTCCCCCGACGATGAACAACACGTTCGTCGTGTCGATCTGGATGAACTCCTGGTGCGGGTGCTTGCGACCGCCCTGCGGCGGGACGGACGCGGTCGTGCCTTCGAGGATCTTGAGCAGCGCCTGCTGGACACCTTCGCCGGAGACGTCGCGGGTGATCGACGGGTTCTCGCTCTTGCGGGCGATCTTGTCGACCTCATCGATGTAGATGATCCCCGTCTCGGCCTTCTTGACGTCGTAGTCCGCCGCCTGGATGAGCTTGAGGAGGATGTTCTCGACGTCCTCGCCGACATAGCCCGCCTCGGTGAGCGCGGTCGCGTCGGCGATGGCGAACGGGACGTTGAGCATCCGGGCCAGGGTCTGCGCCAGGTAGGTCTTGCCACACCCGGTCGGGCCGATGAGCAAGATGTTGGACTTGGCGATGTCGATAGCGTCCTCACCCTTACGGCCCATCCCCTCCCCCGCCTGGATCCGCTTGTAGTGGTTGTAGACCGCGACAGCAAGAGACCGCTTGGCGGTCTCCTGACCGACGACGTAGGTGCCGAGGAAGTCGAAGATCTCGCGCGGCTTGGGCAATTCGTCGAGGCTGAGGTCGGAGGACTCGGTCAGTTCCTCCTCGATGATCTCGTTGCACAGGTCGATGCACTCGTCGCAGATGTAGACGCCAGGGCCCGCGATCAGCTTCTTGACCTGCTTTTGGCTCTTGCCGCAGAAGGAACACTTCAACAGATCGCCGCCGTCACCCACGCGCGCCATCTGGAGTCCTCCCACCGTCCCGACCACGTCGTGTGGTCACGTTCCACCGACGCTACCTGTCCGGGACCGGTCGTGTGCCGTCATACACGCGCTGAGGCAGCCCTGAAGGGCTGTGTCCGCTCAGGGCTGACACCCATGGTCAGAGTGAGGCGGACGGGTGCGGGCCGGCAAGACCGCACCATGCCCAAAGCGTCCGACGGGGCAGAGCGGGGCTGGAGGGCGCGACCGGCCGCCCCATAGCGCGCCGCAGGCCCGCGACGAGACAGTGTCCCGTCGCGGGCCTGCGTCAGCAGGTGAGACTAGGCCTTGGGCACCAGACGGATCTGGACCGCCTCAACCGCGCGAGCCTGACCCGTCGTCCCAGCCACCGCACCATCGGCCACATACGCCTGCCAGCCGATACCCGACACATGCGCCCGGTACTCCACCCGATACTTCGTGGCCAACTCACCGGTCAACGTGATCTGGAAGGCCTCCAACGCCCGCGCCTGACCCGTCGTCCCGATATACGTTGAGGACGTCACATACGGCTGCCAACCGATCCCCGACACGTGACCCCGATACGAAATATCACCGGTAATCCCCGTCTTCTGAATCTGCAACCGCAACGCCTCCATCTTCAACGCACGACCGGTCGTCCCAGCCACCGCGTTATCGGCAACCGTCGCCATCCACCCAATACTCGACACATGCGCGCTGTACCGCGCCGACACCGACACCGGAGCACTCGTCGTGGTCGTCGG
>JBGAQN010000101.1:0-7220 GCA_044220725.1 Dermatophilaceae bacterium | reverse complement strand
ACATCACCGGGTCGGAGACCTTCATCATCGTCGCCTTGAGGTGCAGCGACAGCAGCAGCCCGTCGGCCTTCGCGGCCTCGATCTGGGCGGCATAGAACTCCCGAAGCGCCGACACACTCATGAACGTGCCGTCGACGATCTCGCCCGGCAGGGTGGCGACCTTGTCCTTGAGGACGGTCACCGTGCCGTCGGCGGCCACGTGCTCGATCCGCAGGTCGCCTCCGTCGGCCATGACCACGGACTGCTCGTTGCCGTAGAAGTCACCGGACGTCATCGTCTCGACGCGTGCCTTGGTCGCCGGGTCCCAGGCGCCTAGGCGGTGCGGGTGCTTCTTGGCGAAGTTCTTCACCGACAGGGGCGCCCGACGGTCGGAGTTGCCTTCGCGCAGAACGGGGTTCACCGCGGAGCCCAAAACCTTGGCGTATGCCGCGTGCACCGCCTTCTCCTCGTCGGTCGCCGGCGACTCGGGATAGTCGGGGACGGCATACCCCTGGCTCTGCAACTCGGCGATCGCGGCCTTGAGCTGCGGCACGGAGGCGGAGATGTTGGGGAGCTTGATGATGTTGGCCCCGGGGCGCAGGGTGAGCGCGCCGAGGGCGGCCAGGTTGTCCGGCACCCGCTGGGTCTCGGTGAGCCGCTCAGGGAAGGCCGACAGGATGCGCCCGGAGAGCGAGATATCGCTCGTGACGACCTCGACCCCGGTCCCCTTGGTGAACGCCTGGACGATCGGCAAGAACGAGTAGGTCGCCAGGGCCGGCGCCTCGTCGATCTGGGTCCACACAATTTCAGAGGTCATCGCAGCTCCGTCGATTCGAAGGGTTCCGAACAGGGGTCGCAGACCAGGATAGCTTGACGTCAAGATACTTCGGTACGTTGCGAGCGCTCCCCGACCCCGTCAGTTTGGTCACACGGAGGTCATCACCGCCTTGGCGGCCTGGCGACTCCGGGATACGCCGCGCCGAGCACGTGAATCCGCCGCCCGGCACCTCGGGAAGCCCCATGACCCCGGCGGGCGAGGTACCGTAGCCGCCGACGGCCGCGGCATACGCCCGGTCGGGGGAACGACAAGGAGACCCTCCATGCAGCCTGCCCTCAGCAAGCGGCTCGGCGCCGAGCTGCTCGGCACGTTCTGGCTCGTCTTCGGCGGGTGCGGTAGCGCCATCTTCGCCGCGAAGTTCTACTCGCCCGGCGGCGTCGCCGACGCGCAAGGCACTGAGCTCGGGATCGGCCTGCTCGGCGTCGCACTTGCGTTCGGTCTCAGTGTCGTCACGATGGCGTATGCCGTGGGCCATGTCTCCGGTGGCCACTTCAACCCCGCGGTGACGATCGGCCTGTGGGCCGCGCGCCGGTTCGACAACGTCCGCGACCTGTTTGCCTACCTCGCCGCCCAGGTCGTCGGTGGCCTGCTCGCTGGGGCCTGCTTGTGGGGCCTGGCCAAGAGCGCCAAGGGTGCGGGCAGCATGGTCGGGGGTATGGCCGCCAACGGTTACGGCGAGAACTCGCCGGGCGGTTACTCGATGTGGGCGGTGTTCCTCGCCGAGGTGTTGCTCACGGCGTTCTTTCTGTTCGTGATCCTCGGGGTGACGACCAAGCACGCCCCGACTGGCTTCGCGCCGCTGGCCATCGGCCTCACCCTCACCCTCATCCACCTCATCTCCATCCCGATCAGCAACACCTCGGTCAACCCGGCCCGCTCGACGGCGGTTGCGTTCTTCAACGGGGCCGGTGCTCCGGGACAGCTGTGGTTGTTCTGGGTCGCGCCGATCCTGGGTGCGCTCATCGCCGGGTGGTCCTATGAAGCGATCACCGGCATCGACGCCAGCGCCGAAGATGTGTCCGGCAACCTGGCCGAACCGGCCGCCCAATAGTCGCCATCCCGCTCCCGGGCACGGCGCGTCCACTCACCGCATCGTGCTTGAGTCATGAAACCGTGTTAGGGTTGAAACTTCACTAGATCAAGTGAAGATAATAACCTTCATTTGACCAAATGAAGGGCATGTCCTTGTATGTGATCACCGCGGATCAAGTGGACAGCCGTCGTGAGGCCGACCGGGTCCCCGAGGTACTCACGCTGCTCGCAGGCCGCCGTCCGGCCGGTGCCAACCCGTTCGAGCGCACGGCCGGAGACGAGATCCAGGGCGTCACGCCCGATCCCGCAGACGTCGTGGCCGTCGTCGGCAGCCTGGTCCGGGCCGAGCGATGGAGGGTCGGTATCGGGATCGGGGCGGTTGACCTGCCGCTGCCGACCTCACCGCGCGCCGGTCGGGGACCCGCCTTCATCGCGGCCCGCACTGCCGTCCGCGAGGCACACCCCTCGCCGGGCCAATTGGCTGTCCGAATGGGGACCACGCCCGAGCTGCGCCCGTCCAGTCGCGAGGTGCGCGAGCGGCATACGAGGTATGCCGAGTCTGCCCTTCTGCTCTACGCGCGGCTCTTGCGGGCCAGGACAGCCGAGGGCTGGGAGGTGACCGACCTGCTGGCCGCGGGGGTGAGCCAGAAGGAGGCAGCCGCTCGCCTGGGGATCAGCCCGTCGGCGGTCAGTCAACGGGTGCGTCGGTCTGGGTGGTTCGAGCAGGCCGGCGCCGAGGCGCTCGTCTGCCACCACTTGTCGGTGGCAGACGGTAGAACTGACCCGTGACCGTGACCCAGGCGCTGCTCGGCGGCGCGATCCTGCTCGCCGGGGTGCTTGCCATCGTCGGCGGCAGCCCGCTGACCGGCTGGGTCTTCGCCCACGTCGAACGGCGTTCCGGTGGGTCCCGCACGGCGCCCGTGACCGGCATCCATGCCGCGGCCGTGGTGCTCCGGGGTGGTCAGACGATCGGCTTTCTGGAACGCACGGCGGTGTTTCTCGGGCTGCTTGCGGGCTGGCCGGAGGCGATGGTCGGCGTGATCGCCCTCAAGGGATTGGGTCGGTTCGCGGAACTGCGGGGCAGCACCGAGGGGGCGGCCGAGCGGTTCATCATCGGCAGCTTCACCAGCCTGCTGTGGGCGGCCGTGCTCGGCGGGTTGGCCCGGCTGGCTTTGGAGCACTACTGACTGACGGTTGACCTGGCGCCTGCCGATCGGGGGGGCCACCGCAGGCCCCACCAGGATGTCGGGTCGGACCCGAACGCACCGACAGCGACTACGCGCCCCAGATCCGCGCGGCCAACGACTTCGCGGCCGCCCGGTAGGCCCGGGCACCCTTGGACGACTTGGACGTGGTGAGGATCGAGCGCCCGACGGCCGGTGCCTCGGCAAACCGGATCGTCTTGGGGATCGGAGGTTCGATGACCGGCAGACCGTAGCGCTCCCCGACGTCGGCCAGCACCGCCTGGGAATGGGTCGACCGCCCGTCGAACAACGTCGGCAGCACGCCGATGACCTCAAGCTTGGGGTTGAGCAACCGGGTGACGTCGCGGACCGTGTCGAGCAGTTGGCCGACCCCGCGGTGGCTGAGCATCTCGCATGGCATAGGGATGAGCAGGCCCCGGGCCGCGGTCAGCGCCGCCAAGGTGAGGACGCCGAGACTGGGCGAGCAGTCCAACACGACAAGGTCGTAGTCGTCGTGAACCTCCTCAAGGATCGTGCGCAGCACGAACTCGCGGCCGGGGCGCCCCAGCAACTGCGCCTCGGCGCCAGCGAGATCGATGACTGACGGCACCAGGTGGACCCCGTCGGCGCACTCGACGATGGCATCCCGGATGCCGGCCTGGCCGATGAGAACTTCGTTGATCGATACGGCCACCGTGTCGGGGTCGACCCCGAGCGAGAAGGTGAGACATGCCTGGGCGTCCAGGTCGATGAGCAGCACCCGTTTGCCCATCTCGGCGAAGGCAGCCCCCAGGCTCGCGACGGTCGTCGTCTTGGCGACGCCGCCCTTCTGATTGGCCACCGCAAGGACAAACGGTCCCGTCGCAGCGTCACCGCCCGGACGGCCCGAGCGACTCGTCCGACTCGTCGCTCCCGAACGACGCCGGACCTGCGGGCTCGACGAGCTTCCCGCGTTCGTCGCGTTCGTCGCGTTCGTCGCGTTGGCAGCGCTCGGTGTGCTCGAGCTCCCTTGGGCCGCCGAAGTGCGCTTCGTCGGTGACGCGGTCATCCGTGCTCTCCTCCAGTGCGGCCCACGACGACTTCTCGGGACCGGCCTGCTGCCCTTCCCGACAATGGGCACGGTAGTCGCACCACTGGCACAACGGGGACACCCGTGGCGGGAAGCACGCCGCGTCGGTGCCGTCGGCGGCATACGCAAGGTCGGCTCGGCGCAGATCGGCGGCGATCGACTCTGCCTCCCGCACCTTCCGCACCAGCGAGTCGTCGGAATGCTCGTATGCCGCGACCGTCCCCGATGGCACGTGATGCAACTCGACCCGCACGCAGCGGCGGCGGAACATCCGCCAAACGGCCGCGGCATACAGGGCGAGCGGAAGGGAAGTGCGCGCATCCTCGTCGGAGAGTCGGCGCCGCCCGGTCTTGTAGTCGACGACGACCAGCTCGCCGCCGCGATCGTCGAGCCGGTCGATCCGCCCGAAGAAGGCGAGCACCCCCGTCTTGAACGCGGCGGTCCGTTCGACTCCCACCGGTATGCGGGTCGGGTCGACGCCCTGCAGGTATGCCGTCACCTCGGCCTGGGTGCGTTGCCGCCAGGCCAGGCTCTGCTGCGGGTTTCGGAAGCCCAGGTCGACCCAGCCCTCGCGCACCAGTCGAGCCCCGGCCTCGGGAGTGCGGTCGGTCTGGTCCCACCAATCGCGCAGGGCATTGTGCGCGGCGACGCCGATCGAGGTGTGGGCTCGCTGGGGGCGGGTGGCCGGACGGGGGCGGTCGAGGTAGTGGAACCGATAGCGGCGGGGGCAGTCGACCCAGGCCAGCAGCTTGGATGGGCTCGCGGCATACAGGCGGGTGGGCATGCCGGGGAACGCGCCCTGGGTGGGGCTCGTGTTCGACGGCTGGTCCTGCGACACTCTCGTCACGCTAGCCGGTGGCGGGGACAGGGGGCCTCAGCGCCGCTCCGGGCGCACGACTGTGGCTCCGGTGGCCTCGGCCTCGATGGCCGCCAATGCCGCCGGATCGGTGAGGTTCTCGCCCAGGCGAGTGGTCTTCCCGGCGCCGTGGTAGTCGCTTGACCCGGTCACCAGCAGCCCGAGCCGAGCGGCGAGGGCATGGGCCCGGGCGCGGGCCGGTCCGTCATGGTCGGGGTGGTCGGCCTCCAACCCACCTAGGCCGACCTCGACCAACTCGATGATGGCGTGATCGGAGAGCGCTCCGGCGCCGCGGGTCTGGGTGAACGGGTGCGCGAGGACCGCAACGCCGCCCGCCGCGCGCACGAGGCCAACGGCCCGCAGAGGGTCAGGCGCGTAGTGGTGGACGTAGTACGGGCTCTGGTCGTGCAGCCACCGCGTGAACGCTGCGTCCCTCGTGGCGACGGCACCCGCCGCGATGAGGGCATCGGCGATGTGGGGCCGCCCCGGGGTCGCGCCGGGAGGCACCTTCGCGAGCACAGCGGCATACGTCACCGGTATGCCGTCCGCCGCCAACCGGGCGACCATGCGTTCCAGCCGGGTGACCCGGGAGTCGCGGGCCCTGGCGAGCTCGGCCGAGAGCGGTCCGTCGGCGGGGTGGACGAGGTAGCCGAGCAGATGCACCGAGCGACCGTCGCGCTCACAGGAGATCTCGACGCCCGGGACGAGGGTGACCCCGTGCTCGTGTGCGGCCGCGGTGGCCTCGAGCCAGCCCGAGGTGGTGTCGTGGTCGGTGATAGCGACTGCGTCGAGGTGCGCCCGGCGCGCGTCGGCGACCAGCTCAGCCGGGGTCCGGGTCCCGTCTGAGCGGGTGGAGTGAGCGTGCAGGTCGATCCGCATCACGGCCGAGCCTATGCCGATACCCCCGCTGAGGGCCCCATTCATAGCGGCTCGCCGGGCCCTCCACTAAGCCGGGCGCCCAAACCATGGCACTCGTCGGCCACCCCGCCAAGCCGGGTGCCTAGTCCACGCCCCCTCGTCGGCCACCCCGCCAACGAGTGGCACTTAAAGCGTTCTTGTGGCAGATAGATCTGCCACAAGAACGGTTGAAGTGCCACCGAATGGATCGACCCTGGACTCGTCGGGCTCGGCGACATCCACAGGGGCGTGGACGTTGGCCCCACTGTCCACAGGATCGCCCTCCGGGCTGGTCAGCAACCTCGGGCGGGGCGAACCTCAACGGATGGATCTCACGCTCGCTCAACTCCTTGACGCCCAGACCGGCGCGTTGGCCAGCACCACCGCGATCGCCCTGGGGATCCACCCGCGGGCCATTGCCGCCGCCGTCGACTCCGGTGAGCTGCTCCGGGTTCGACGAGGGGCCTACGTCGATGCGGCTATCGTCGCCAAAGCTCGGCCTGAGGCGGCGTACGCGCTCAAGGTCCGCGCGGTTGTCATGTCCCGGCCCTCGAACAACGGCGCGAGCCACCATGCAGCCCTCGCCATCCGGGGCCTTCCCCTCTGGCAGGTCAATCTCAACCGCTTCGACGTCGTGGGCGACGTCGCCATGCGCACCTCCGAAAGCGGGCTCCTGGTCCATCCTCGCGCGGGTCTGCCGGTGGTTCTCGTCGGCGATACACACGCGGTCACTGTTGCCGTCGCGCTAGTCCAGCTTGCCCGGACCGCACCGCTGCCCTCGTCCGTGGTCAGCGCGGATGCGGCCATCCATCGCGGACTATGCACCGTCGACGAGCTGTCCGACACCGTCGACGCCTGCTCGGGCAACCGGGTGCGCCGACGGTTGGGAAGTCTTCTCGACGCGGTCGACGGGGCGTCGGAGTCAGTTGGAGAGACTCGGACCCGCCTGATTCTCCGGGCCGGGGGCCTGCACGTCACGAGCCAGGTGGAGGTCTACGACGGGACGGAGCTCGTGGCTCGGGTCGACCTCCTCGTCGAGGCTCGGGTCGTCCTGGAATTCGACGGTGCCCTCAAGTATGCCGACGACCCATCGGGCCTGTCCCTGTTCAAGGAGAAGCTTCGCGAGGACCGCTTGCGCGCAATGGGATTCGTCGTCGTCCGGGTCACCTGGGCCGACCTCACCAATCCGGCGCGCCTGCTCGCCCGGGTGTATGCCGCCCTGTCCGCCGCCGAGCGAAGCGCCTGAGCGCGTTCGCGCGCCGCCGAGCGGATCGCCCTGACCCACGTCTCGGTCCCCGTCGAACCTAGTCCCCACACCAGCGTGTGGCAGTTAAAGCGGTTGTCTGGCAGATGTATCTGCCAGAC
>JBGAQN010000024.1:37317-39491 GCA_044220725.1 Dermatophilaceae bacterium | reverse complement strand
CATACGCCACAATGGGCCCCGTGACCGGGCGCCGTGAGAGCAACGGGAGTTTCCCCACCCCCTTCGTGGAGCTGGACCGCTCGGCCTGGTCACGGCTGGCCAAGAACCATCCGTTGGAGATCACTGCGGACGACCTGACCACCGCGATGCTTGAGGTCGTCGCCGGGCTGCACGGCGCCTTCACGCTGCTGGCGATCCATGCCGACCAACCTGGCGTCGTCGTCGGAGCCCGCCGCAACAGCCCGCTGGTCGTGGGGCTCGGGGAGGGTGCGAACTACCTCGGGTCGGACGTCGCCGCGTTCATCGGCCACACCCGCGAGGCCATGGAGCTGGGCCAGGACCAGATTGTGACGATCACGCCCGAGTCGGTGTCGGTGATCGGCTTTGACGGGACGCCGGCGCAGGGGCGGCGTTATCACGTCGACTGGGACGCCGCGGCGGCCGAGAAGGGCGGCTACGGGTCGTTCATGGCCAAGGAAATCGACGAACAGCCCCATGCTGTCGCCGACACCCTGCTCGGACGGACCAAGGACGACGGCGAGTTGGTCCTGGATGAGCTGCGGATCAGTGAAGAGGCCCTGCGCGAGGTCACCAAGATCGTTGTTGTCGCGTGCGGGACGGCCGCGTATGCCGGCATGGTCGCCAAATACGCCATCGAGCACTGGACCCGGATCCCCTGCGAGGTCGAGCTCGCTCACGAGTTCCGCTATCGCGACCCGGTCGTCGACGGCCGCACCTTGGTGGTCTCGGTGAGCCAATCTGGCGAGACGATGGACACGCTCATGGCGGTCAAACACGCCAACGAGCTCGGCGCGCTCACCGTCTCCATCTGCAACACCCACGGGTCGACGATCCCTCGCGAGTCCGATGCCGTCCTCTATACCCACGCCGGCCCGGAGATCGCGGTGGCCTCGACCAAGGCGTTCCTCGCTCAGATCACCGCGTGCTATGTGCTTGGCCTCTACCTCGCCCAACTGCGGGGCGGTCCGCTGGCCGACACCGCCGCTGCTGTCATGCGCGAGCTGCGCGAGGTCCCCGACAAGATCCAGACCGTCCTGGATCGGATGGACCGAGTCCGCGAGATTGCCCGGTTCATGGCCGACACGCGCTCGGTGCTCTTCCTCGGACGCCATGTCGGCTTTCCGGTGGCTCTCGAGGGCGCCCTCAAACTCAAGGAGATCGCCTACATCCACGCCGAGGGTTTTGCCGCCGGGGAGCTCAAGCACGGGCCTATTGCCCTCATCGAGCCGGGGCAACCGGTCTTCGTTGTCGTCCCGGGCCCAGCCACCCCGCATGACCTGCATGCCAAGGTCGTCTCCAACATCCAGGAGATCCGGGCCCGCGGGGCCCGCACCCTGGTCATCGCCGAGGACGGCGACGACGCGGTCGTGCCCTTCGCCGACGAGGTCATCAGGGTGCCGAAGACCTTGCCGCTGCTCGCGCCGCTGTTGACTGTCGTGCCGTTGCAGGTGTTCGCCCTGGAGCTGGCCACCGCCAAGGGCCTGGATGTCGACCAGCCTCGCAACCTCGCCAAGTCCGTGACAGTGGAGTGACTCAGGTGTCGGGCGGACCCTGGTGATCCTCGGGCTGGGGATCGACGTCGTGGATGTTGACCGCTTCGGGGCCGCCTTGGCCCGCACCCCGCGGTTGCTCGCTCGGTTGTTCACCGAGCCAGAACGCGAGTTGCCGTTGCCGTCATTGGCGGCGCGTTTCGCGGCCAAGGAGGCGTTGGCTAAGGCGTTGGGGTCGCCGGTGGGGTTGTCATGGATGGACGCCACGGTGCTGCGCGGCGAGGACGGCCGCCCCGAGCTAGACGTGCGCGGCAGTGTCGAGGCTCGGGTCAAGACCCTGGGCATCCACACCTTGCACGTCTCGTTGTCGCACGACGCGGGCATCGCGTCGGCCGTCGTCGTCGCCGAGGGGGAGCCGTGATCGCCGCGTATGCCGTGTCCGACGTCCGCGCCGCCGAGGCCGCCGCGATGGCGTCGCTGCCTGAGGGCGAGTTGATGGGCAGGGCGGCCAAGGGCCTGGCCGAGGTCGTGATGGCCCGGCTCGACGAGCGCGGGGGCGCCCGGGTGGTCGCCCTCGTCGGGGGCGGCAACAACGGCGGAGACGCCCTGTATGCCGTCGCCCTCCTGGCCCAATCGGGGGTCAGTGCGGCCGCGGTGTGCACG